>NZ_CDSBKL010000206.1:0-7326 GCF_977115555.1 Aquiflexum sp. | reverse complement strand
CATTTTATCTTAGAATAATTAAATGTCACAAATACGCCAACTTGCAGCGATTATGTTCACTGATATTGTCGGATATACGACATTGATGGGTAATGATGAACAAAAAGCCTTTGAATTATTAAGGAAAAACAGGGGAATACATAAACCTATTATTGATGAATTTGGGGGTAAGTTTATCAAAGAACTGGGAGATGGAGTGATGGCAAGTTTTCCCTCAGTGAGTAATGCTGTATATGCTGCCATAAAAATCCAGCAGCTATGCAGTGATGCCAATGTCTATAAACTTCGAATAGGAATTCATCAAGGGGAAGTTATTTTTGAAGATGAGGATGTTTTTGGAGATGTAGTCAATATTGCAGCAAGAATACAGGCATTGGCAGCACCGGAGAGTATATTTGTTTCCGAATCTGTTCAAAGAGACCTCACCAATAAAAATGATATCAGGTCAGAATTTTTCAAAATTGAAAACCTTAAAAATGTCAAAGAACCTGTTAAGGTCTATAGAATACTGTCTGCATCATCTATTTCAAGTAGTAATCAAACAACAGCCATAGAGAAGTCATCCATTATTCCTGAATATGATTATGATATCCATATCAGTTTCAGGTTTAATGACAATAAATATGATGGTTGGGTTTCAGAACTAGTTACAAAGCTAAAACAGGAACTAAGCGCTACCTGTAAGGATAAACTTTCAATTTATTTCGACATTAATCCGGAAGATGAAAAGAAAAAGTTTTTACAGGAAGATGGATCTGTTTCATCAAAAATTAAATCTTTGATTTTCATTCCAATTATTTCACAAACCTATTGCGATGTTAATTCACTTGTTTGGAAAAATGAATTCAAAGGATTCCTGAACGGTGTACTTAACGAGAAAATAGGGAGAACCATTAAGCTATTGAATGATAATGTTGCCTCAAGGGTAATCCCTGTAAAAATTCATGATATAGATATGGAAGATATCAAACTACTTGAATCAGAACTTTCAGGTGGTTTACGTTCCATTGATTTTATTTTTAGAGAAGATGGTGTCAATCGTCCTCTGTTGCCTATAGATGACGATAAACTTGGAAATCCAAATAGGCCCATGTACCGAAATCAGATCAATAAATTAGCCAACGCCATCAAGGATATAATTTCAGGAGCCAAGCTTTTTCAAAAAGAAAACTCGTTTGGCTATACTGCTTTTTCGCCTACCGCTACCAAAATAGTACCCAATGTGGTATCTACTTCTTTGTCCTCTTCCTTGAAAGTCCAAATGATAGACCGTTCCAGGCCAAATATATTCTTGGCTTGGACATCAAATGATTTAAAGGAGAAAAGAGAAGAGATGGCGATTATCCTCCAAAAAGCCGGATTCAATGTACTTCCTAACATAGATTGTCCGGCAGATGATGAGGTATTTAAGGCAAAAACCATTGAAGCTATCAAACAATGTGTTTGCTCACTCCATATTTTGAGTGGAGAGTTTGGCAGACGTTTCGAATCAGAGGAAAATATCTCTTTTCCGCAATTCCAGTTTCTGGAAGCAAAAAAGATAATTGATGGTACAGATTCTGAATTCAATTCATTTATTTGGGTGCATCCGGAGGCTTCTGAAACTATAAAACCAGCCCAACAAGAATTCATAAAATATATAAGGAACAACATCACCAAAAATATGATGTTTTCCAATAGTGCCGGTCCTATGCAATTGGTAGATGATATTAGGGTTGTTATGATGAAGGAAGAAGTGGAAATTTTTGATTCCAAGGATACAGACATCTTTTTCATTTTCAACCAACAGGATGAGTTGGAAGCGAAAGAAATTACGGATAGGTTGAGTTTGGAATACCCTATCGAAATCATGAATATCATGCCCGATGGTGAAGATCAATATAGGGAAGTTTCTTCGCAACAGATTCCAAAAAGTAAACTTGCCGTGGTTTATTTCAAATATGCTGCAGATTGGGCTTTGCCATTCATCAAACAAATCTGGAAAGAGGTAGGCGGGGCATCTTCCCCCACACCTTTGTTTTTTATTGGGGAAGATGATCCAAGAAGTAATTTTGCCAGGATTTTTAAAGCTCCTAAGGTGGTTTCTACCATTGTTCCCAAGGAGGAAGTACCGGCAGAAGTCAAAAAAGTTTATACCACTGTTGTCAATCTCAAATAACGGGTATGTTTGAAGACTATCAAATATGCCCCTATACGGGACTGCGCTCTTTTACAGAAGAGGAATCTTTATACTTTAAAGGTAGGGAAGATGATATTGATGCTGCTACAGCACAATTGCAGCGGAATAAGTTTTTGATGCTGACAGGTGCTTCGGGTGATGGCAAATCATCACTAGTCTATGCGGGTATCATTCCCAATGCCAGGGCAGGTTTTCTTAAATCGAAATATACCCAATGGTGTGTTGCTGATTTTCGACCTGAAAGATCCCCATTCAAAAACCTGTGCAGATCAATAGCCACTCAGCTTGAAATTCAAAACGAGGTCACTGTTGAATCGGAATTGAAGCATGGTTTCTCTGCAATAGTAGATTTATATAAGAATTCTGATAGGTTTCTTGATGAAGATACACGTGAGTGGGAAGCAGCAGACGAACGAAAAAGAGCAATTATTAAGAGAAAAGCAGCCAATCTGATCATTCTTGTTGATCAGTTTGAAGAATTTTTTACCAATCCTGAAAACTACGATAAAGGAGTTCCTTCAAAAGAAGCCAATCTGGTTTTAAATTTATTACTGGAAACCTCCAAGATAGCATTGGAGGAAGGACTGCCCATCTATGTTATTTTTACCATGAGGTCAGACTTTATCGGACAATGTGCTGCTTTTCGTGGATTGCCGGAATATATTGGTTTTTCCCAGTTTTTTGTTCCCAGGCTTAATAGGGCCCAACTGCAATTGGTAATCGAAGAACCGGCTGTCCTAAGTGGAAATCAAATTACAAGAAGGCTGACTGAAAGGCTGATCCATGACCTGACAGAGGGTGTAGATCAGCTTCCAATTCTTCAGCATGCACTCAATCAGATATGGCATGCGGCCAATAATGGGACAGAAGAAATGGATCTGATTCATTATGCCATGGTCGGGGGAATGTCGGTATCCGAACTGCCGGAAGATCAGGTATTGAAATTTAAAAAATGGTTTGATGATCTGCCTGAAAATATCAAAGCCTGTTATCATGCACCGAGCCTACAGAATGTCCTTGATACCCATACCAATAAGCTATTTGAGCAGGCAAGGGCTTACTATATTGAAAATACAGGTAAGGATATTTCCAACGAGGATACAAAAGCAATTGTCAAAAATACCTTTTCCTGCCTGACCAAAATTGACCAAAGCCGTGCGGTAAGAAACCGAATGACCCTACAAGAAATCACCAATATATTGGGTAGGAAGGAATTCGGTACAATTGAAGTCGGGGCGGTATTGAATATTTTCCGGGAACCGGGCAATACTTTTATCAGGCCATTTATTTCCGATGACCCGGGAAGCCGTACCTTAGATGAAAATGATGTACTTGACATTACCCATGAAAGTTTGATCCGTAATTGGGATTATCTCAAAAACTGGGCGGAGGAGGAATATGACAATTACACTGTTTATCTGGATTATGAGCAACAGCTGAACCGCTGGGTAGATAGCGGAAAATCGAATTCTTTTTTGATGTCAATTGGGCCTTTGACCTATTTTGAAAATTGGATCAATAACCTAAACCCAAATATCCATTGGGTTTCCAGATATCTTCCTGAGGAATTCGATCAGGACAAGAAATTATCCAAAGCAAAAAATATCCTAAAAAATTCAGAGGAATTCTTGTCCAAAAGTGCCAAGAAACATGTGGTGACCAGAACGGTAATGCGGTATGGAGCAAAAAGAATAGGGATAGCAGTTGCCATGATTGCATTTTTGGTATTCAGTTCATTTGCGATTAGGCAATATTTGAGACAACAGAATTCATATATTTTAAATTCCATTAAGGCAGAGTCAATAAAATTGGTCAATAGTCCGAAAGTGGCATTTGAGGATAGAATATATCTCATAGCGGAGCAAATGAAGCTTGACCTTACCAGTATAGATGAGGTGATCAATGCCATTCCCGACCCAATCGAAAAAATCAATATTTCAACAGGAATTGCTACAATGTTGGTGTTTCAGGGTAGAGACGAGCCAAAAAAAGAGATTTTCAGAAGTTTGGCCCTTGCGGACAGTGTAGCATCTGAGTATGGCCAATTCAATAATTCATCTTCTGCATTATCTGCCATTTTGAAGCAATTGAATTTTCTGCGTGCGACTCTGGAACTGGCTTATTATTATAATCCTGATCCTCAAATCAATATTTGGAAAATGGAAAATGCAAAGCGGTCAGGGGAAATAATTTTTCATATTCTCCAAACCCGTCCTGCAGATTTCAGTGATATCAAAAATTTCACCCTGGCGCTGGAACATGCCGTGAACTATTCGGTTTTTAATCAAGAACAAACCAGTGAACTTATTCAAATACTGTCCCCATTTGAAAAGGAAACTAAATCGGATTGGATTAAAGTGAATTTTGATGAGGATAAGCTACTTCAAAGAGGAAATGGTGAATATGGCTTTAAATTCAATGGGCTTTATCAGCAATTAGCCTATTTGTATGCCTCACAAGGCAATAGTGAAAAGGTGTTGGATTGTATGGATGTTTTATTGGCCAATTCCCAAAATAATTACCAAGGGGATTACGCTGCGGGTGCGGATAATGCAGCCAATATAGCTGCTGTATTTTACAAATTTGGTCATGAAAAGGCTTTGGATCATTTTGTGAATGGCTATACCCAGAGAAAGAATATTTCTTCCGAAGAATTTTATATCCGAGTTTTAGGCCGGATGTTAAAATCTGTTACCACCATCAGCAATCTTCATTTATTTCCATTTATGGATGAAACGCAAAATCTAAACCTACAATTCAGTGATAGGGCTCAAATTGGGTTTTTCTTTTCCAAATATAGGGAAGTGGTGATACGGGATATCCAGGTTCCTGACCAAAGGAATTTTTTGATCGCGCTTTCCTATAAAAATGAAGGAATTCTAAAAAACATCAATTATGAAGATCCCAATCCGGGAGAGCTTACTGTTAATCAATTATTAGACAAATCTGTTGAATATTATCGGACAATTGCTCCTTCTTTCCTTGAGGAACCCACTACATTTATAGGAGTTGCGGCAACGGATGATTTGATCCTTCCCCGTAAATTTTTATTCATTTACCCTGATATAAGACTTAGCTTTGCTCCTTTGGAACCAAGGGTATTCTTTTTCTTTTATTTTTCTGATGTTTTTATCGAGCATTTATTGGACAATCAGCTAATGGAGTTCTTTTATCCTAGTAAGGCTGAGCTTGATTTTATTTCTATATGGTTACAGAATTATAAATCAAAAGTTTGGGCACCTAATGGCTTTGTGGTTAAACCAGTCCGTTCTGATGTATTTCAAAAATTGGACATAGAACTGTCCAAAAGAGAGAATATTGCGCAGGTGGATCTGAATTTATTGTACTTATTTTTAGGTGAAAGGGCATATCAAAGAAATGAAGAAGAAGTAATTCATGCCTATTATCAAAAAATAAACCCTGATATTTTATTAAATAATCTTCGTACCAAGGAATATGGAAACCAGGTAAATAATTATGTATTAAGATTGATAGCAACAGCGACTGAAGGTTTGGCAAATTCCGAGAGTTTTGACGAGATCTTTAGATTGATAAAACCATTCAACAAAGCCATCAATAGGTCTTCAATTTATGCCTACGCAGCAAAAGACCTCCTCTACAAAAAAACAAATCCAGAAATGGCAAAAAGGCTTTTGGACTCTGCCAGAGTTGAGTTTGACAGAACCGGAATTGTTACCACAGGCCAACCACATAGAATACAACTTGCTTACGCCAATACCCTTTATGACCCGAAAGAAAATCTGGAGGAGTCTTTTAGAATTATAAAAAATTTACAGCTGAAAATTCTTGCTAATCAATTTATTGTACGCTCTTTGGGTTTTCATTTTTACTTATATGAGGCTAAAAGCCGTTTTCCTGAAAATATTTCTGATGGAGACCAAGCTATTTTGTTGAGCGAAATATTATATGGATATGCAGAGGGCAAAGGAGAGTTAGACGATAAATGGTCTGAATTCCAGGAAAATTATCTTTGGAATGTTACCAAATGGATTATTTACCTTGATGAAAGCAGCTGATATGAATAATATATGTCCATATACCGGTTTAAGGTCATTTACTGAGGATGAAAGCATTTATTTTAAAGGCCGTGATCATCAGATAGATCAGCTTACTGCCTTGTTGGAGCAGAATAAATTCTTGATGGTAACCGGGGCCTCAGGTGAAGGAAAGTCATCTTTGATTTATGCAGGGTTGATTCCCAATGCCCGGGCAGGCTTTTTCAAAGCGAAATACACCAATTGGGTAGTAGCCGACTTCCGTCCGGAGCGTAGTCCTGTCAAGAACATGGCCTCAGCTATTGCAGATAAATTCAACATTCTAGATTCAACGGTTGAAACAGAATTGAGAAGAGGATTTTCATCCCTCATTGATTTATATACCAATTCCGATTTTTATATAGATGAGCAGGATGAAAAGTGGCAGGATTTAGACGAAACAGGAAAAAGAAACAGAAAGAGAAAGGCTGCCAATTTAATGATCATTGTGGATCAGTTTGAGGAATTTTTTACCAATCCCGAAAACTTCTACAAGGAAGCCCCTTCACAGGACTCGCAGATTGTCGTGAATCTGATTTTGGAAACCGCACGCATTGCCCTCAAAAAGAACATACCCGTGTATGTGGTCTGTACCATGCGTTCAGATTACATTGGGCAGTGTTCTGCATTCAGAGGACTTCCTGAATATATCGGTTTTTCACAGTTTTTCGTGCCTCGATTAAAACGAAAAGATTTAAAACAGGTAGTTGAGGAACCTGCGATATTGAGTGGAAACAGGATTTCCCAAAGGTTGATTGAACGATTGGTATATGACCTGTCAGAAGGCTTGGATCAACTCCCTATTTTGCAGCATGCTTTGACTCAGATCTGGTTAGCTGCGGATAGTGGGTCTGAGGAAATGGATCTCATTCATTATGCAAAAGTCGGGGGGATTGCTGCTATTGAATTGCCGGAAAATGATCAAAGAATTTTCCTGCAATGGTTCAAGACGTTGCCTGAACATCAGCGGGTATATTATCATCAGACAGGCCTAAGCAAGGTCATTGAAATCCATGCCAGCATTTTATATGAAAATGCATGGGAATATTACAATAAGACAAATCCTGAAAATCCCATTACCCAGCAAGAATC
>NZ_CDSBKL010000205.1:0-7360 GCF_977115555.1 Aquiflexum sp. | reverse complement strand
CAAATGGAAGGATATTCAGCAATAGGATTTCAGATCTTTTCTTTTCCTTTTGGATATTTTTGTAATACCAAAACAATGTGGACAAAATAATAACCCCCAATACCACGATAATTACCAAAGAAATAAGGATTGTCCTTTGGTTTTTCTTTTCCTGATTGAGAAGATCCACTTCAACTTGTTTTTGGGAAACTTCAAAATCTGTTCTCAAATCCGCCATTTTCTGAACGGACTTCAGGTTATTGATACTGTCCCTATAGGCAATATGGTCTTTATAATATCTAAATGATTCGCTTACATTCCCCAAATCTTCGTAAAGTTCTGACAATTGGAGATTGGCATCTGAAATCTGCTCTTTGAGTCCATGGATCTGGGAAAGGTTTAGACTCCTCAATGCATAGTCCATGGCTTTGGACCTTTCTCCTTTTTCAAAATAAATATCTGACATGGAAATGAGGTAGGTACAGATAGGATAAAAATTTCCGGATTCTTCCAGTATAGAAATCGCCTCATTGATGTTACTTTCAGCAAGATCGCTTTGACCTATATTGGCATATACCATCCCCAAATTTCCCAAGCTGAAGGCTTTGCCGGTTGGGTAATCCAATTTTTCAAAAATTGATCCTGCCTCTCCAAAGTATACCATTGCTGAATCGTAATTTTTTAAATTCAAATGCTCATCTCCTAAGTTTAGGATAGCAGAAGCCAATGAAACCGAATCATCCGCTTGACTCAAAGTAGAAATAGCTTTATGATAATAAAGCAGGGCATTGGAAGAATTATTCGAAAAGGAATATATGTCGGCAATAGCAATATAGGTACTTCCCTCTCCTACCTTAAAATCAGCTCTTTTTGCAGCTTCAGCACTTTTGAAATAGGCATCCAATGCCAATTCAAAATCACCTTGGTACCTGATTTTATTGCCTTTTTGCAAATATCCCCGATACAGATAGAGTTCATTTCCAAGCTTTTCGGACAAGCTAATCAATTCCTCCGCGTACCTTAGTCCAAGTGAAAGGTCTCTCATCTCATTGAATGAAAGATTTCTTAAAAGCTCCAATTTGTCCTCATCGGAAAGGTTTTCCTGCCGGTAAATTCCGGCAAGACTATCAGCTAGTTTCTGATCCTGTGCAGAAACGTTTTGAAAAAACACACAACAAAAGCCTATCAAAATGAAATGAAAGGCTTTTTTGTAGATAGCCATAAGGAATCTCAAGGGTTGACCTGGATTTTGGGATCAAAACTTAAATCTTTGTCTTTAGCTTGGTATTCGATCGTATAATCTTCCTCGGAATGTTTCAATTCCGGGCTAATGACCCCAATCCATGCATTTGAATTCTTAATCGGGATTGGCCCGATGATGAATACATTATTAGAATTTTCATCCTTCTTGATTTTGCTGATTTTCACAACTCCTTCGTCAGGAACAATGTCCCAAATCACCAGATCCCCGGGTTTTACTTTTGACAGTCCTTTGTCAGACAGTTTTAATTTTCCTCTGGCTTCAATGCCTTCGATAGTTATATAATGGATTTTCATGGTTGTAAATGATTTTAGTTGAGAATGAAAATAATTTGTGATGCTATACCTTGCCTATTCCAAGGGCAAAAAATCATCAATTAAATTTAAATATTCATTTGTAATCCTATTGCCTTTCAAATGCAAGGCAAGATTGAATTTTTTATCATTCCAGAATTTAACAATCAAGGATTTACAATAATTTTCGGATCATGTATTTCAATTTGTGTGCTTCCTTTTCTTGTAAAATGGATGTCATATTTTTCTTCAGATCCTTTTGGGATTTCAGGATTTACTGTTCCTTTCCAATTGTTGGAACTTCCTACTTGTGAAGGACCTTTACTAAAAACATTCACACCATCACTCTTAACAATACTTTTGATCTCAGCTACCCCTGATCCTGGGTGGATCTTCCAAGTTACAGTGTCACCGGGATCTACGTTGGTCTTTCCTTTATCAGATAGTATCAGAAGGCCATTTTGGTCAATTCCTTCGATAGTTATTGGACGGTTTGGCATAAACTCAAATTAAGTTTTGAATAAAGAAATACTAAAAACAACTAAGGCAATATAAAAAAATATCAGTTACCATCCCCCAAATTTTGACTTAAATTTGATTTAAAAAGCAAAAAAGCAATAACAAATGACACAAATCACTATCCATCCGGCAATAAATATATCCATTTCATGATTTCATCCCTTTAAGAACAGAAGATTCATGGTTTTGGATTTGATTGAACGATGAGAAAATTTTGAATAGATATATGGAAAAAATACATGTCAATTTTTCGGTTGTGGCCAGAAACTTTTGGGTTTACTTTTGGGAAATGCTTTTCAACTTATTGCTAAAAACATTCCTTCCCCTTTTATGGAACTGACCTCCGATATCATGTACCAGGCCTCCCTCGAAAAAGACAGTTCCTTTGAGGGAATATTTATCACAGCTGTAAAGACAACCGGCATCTTCTGTAGACCCACATGTACAGCAAGAAAACCAAAAAAAGAAAACGTCGAGTTTTTCAAAACTACCAAAGAGGCCATTCTCAGTGGATACCGCCCCTGTAAGGTCTGCAAACCATTGGAAAAGCGTAACGAAACCCCATCTCAGATCCAATCTCTCCTCGATGATTTGAGCAATGACCCTTCTCTTAAATTCAAAGATTGGGACCTCGTCCAAAGGGGATTGGAGCCAAATCAAGTAAGGCGTTGGTTTCTCAAAAACCACCAAATGACCTTCCAAGCCTATCAGCGGATTTTCCGCATCAACTCCGCATTCAAAAAAATCCAAAAAGGAGAACAAGTCACAGCCATCGCTTTTGATTCGGGATATGAGTCCCTGAGTGGTTTTAATGATTCTTTCAAAGCCATTTTTGGTGTTTCTCCAAAAAACAGCAAAGACAAACAAGTCATCGACATCAAAAGAATCGAAACACCATTGGGAACCATGATTGCAGGGGCATCCAAAGAAGGGATTTGCCTGCTTGAATTTACAGACAGGAAAATGCTCGAAACCGAATTAAAAACCCTTTCCAAAAATCAAAATGCAATTTTGCTTTTAGGAGAAAATGGCCATTTTAAAGAATTGGAGAATCAGCTTTCTCAATACTTTGAGGGCAAAAGAAAATCCTTCACGGTCCCCCTGTTCACTCCGGGATCTGATTTTCAAAAAAAGGTGTGGAAAGCATTACAAGAAATCCCATTTGGTGATACAAAATCCTATAAAGCACAGGCCATAGCAATAGGCAAACCGGAGTCTGTCCGGGCTGTGGCAAATGCCAATGGCATGAACCGGATCGCCATCCTTATTCCTTGCCACAGGGTTATCGGTTCAGATGGCAACCTCACAGGCTATGGCGGAGGAATCTGGAGGAAAAAAGCGCTGCTTGAATTGGAGGAAAAGTTCAAATTATTGACCTAAGAAACGTCTGAAAGGTATTGGACCTTAATTGGCAGAAAAGAGTTGATAGGCATTGAAATCATTGAATTTCCATTATTAGCACAAAATTTCCGAAAATAGCTTCCAAATATTCTCGGTAATCAATGTCAAAAAAAATCAAAATCAGAGGTTGGAAATTTTTTAATTTGAATAATGATCTGGATAACCATTTCCCTGATACCGGATGCAAAGCGTCAGATTCTAATGTTCTTCATTAGATTTTTTGAGGGAATTTAATCTCATGCCTACGCCAATACCTACATGCCATTTGCCATCTTCATCAGCTGTTTTTGAATTGTAAAAAAGTGGGATCTGGATGGCCAAAATTTTGTAAGTGTAAGTAAATCCTATGCCAAGGTTGGGCGTTACAAAAGCATTTTTTGGAGATGAATTGTCTTTTTTGTAACGAAGAGAAGGCAAGGCACTAAGGATATACTTTGAATCCCCTTTGGTCAAACTGAGGTTTGGTCCTGTAAAATTTGAAAATCCGCCACCATCCACATACCCACCGACAATTATGCCTTCATATGCTGAAACTTGAATACCATTCTTGGTATCTAAATCAGATTTATCTGCTATTTGGGCAGCAATTCTCGTCTGAAAAAAAAGTAAAAATGAAGCGGATAAAATGATTCTTAATTTCATCAAATAAAATTAAAGTGCTGGTCCCAATTTTTCACTGTCTAATTTGAAATCTGTTTCTTCAATTTATTTCAAAGACTCTCTCTCAAAAGTTTTAATTTCAAAGCCATCTTTCCCTCTATGGTATTGATTATGAAAAGTTATGAAAATTAGGTCTCAAAGTCTAATTTACCTTGAGTTTTGGAATTCAAACCCTCAAATTCAACTCAAAGATGCTGATCCAACAAGATCAAATTCCCGTCAGGGTCCCTGACCATCAAGCTTGCAGGACCTGAGGTAGCCTCATCTGCCTCCATTTCCAATGTCGCTCCCTTTGATTTTAAATGTTTTTGGATGGCCCGGATATCATCATAAGATTCAAGTGCAGCGGCATTCTCATCCCAACCGGGATTGAAAGTCATGATGTTGCCCTCGAACATTCCATGAAACAAACCGATCAGGGTTTTTTCATTTTTCATAATCAGGTAATTTTGTTCATTTGATCCCGCAAATTGGGTAAATCCAAGGTTCTCGTAAAAAGACTTGGAAGCCTGCAGGTCCTTGACACTCAGACTAAGGGAAAATGCACCTAGTTTCATGTTTTTATAGTTTAAAGTTTCAGTTTCTTTATTGGCAATGGAAGGCTTCAGCATAAATCCAAAACAGAATGCTGTTAACAGGCCGAGAGAGATAATAATTGCTTTTTTCATAGTCTTTATATTGAAAATCTGTGAGTTGAAGATAAAAAATAAAAAGGAAATTTGAATTGAAAAGACTTGTTTTCACGATCCTCTTCTCATTGGAATTGAACCAATCACTTACCTAACCTCAATCACCACATTCCCCGTCTTCTCCTTTGTTTCGACATATTTGGTCGCCTCCCTGATATCTGCCAATGGATATCTTCTGTCTATGACTGCCCTGTATTTTCCCGACTCTATCAACTTCTTGAAAAACATGATGTCCTCCGGGGAGTCGGTTACAATGGGAAACTTAACCCCTTTTCTTCTAAAGATCGGAGTAAACAAGGTCAGAAATATGTTTTGGGAAAGAAATCCGAATTCCGTGGAAACATAGACTCCTTTAGGCTTGAGGAGTTTTCTGCATTTGAAAAAAGAGCTTTTGCCCACAGCGTCAAATATGAAATCAAAGTCATTTCCTGCAAGTGTAAAGTCCGTTTTTGTATAGTCTATAACTTGATCTGCACCCAATGAGCGTACCAATTCCTGACTCCGGGTATTACAGACTGCTGTTACCGTAGCCCCAAAATATTTCGCCAATTGCACTGCTGCGGTACCGATTGAACCGGAAGCGCCGTTGATCAGAATTTTTTGCGGTTTGGAATAATCAAGGTCTTTGAGAAATCCATTTGCAAGCATCAAACCGTCACATACGGCTGCAGCTTCCTCAAATGAAAAATTATTTGGCTTATGGGCGATGGAACCTGATTCGGAAACAATCATGTAGTCTGCATGAGCTCCAAATTTTCGGGTAATGAGCCCAAAAACCTCATCTCCTTCTTTGAAGCGGCTGACTTTATTTCCGGTTGATTCGATGGTTCCTGAAAATTCAGATCCTAAAATCTTGACTTTGGGAGAAAACATGCCATTGATTAAGCGCACAATAAAATAATCCGGTCTCCTAAAGCCACAATCTGTTCTGTTTACTGTTGTGAAGTGCACTTTTACAAGAACTTCATTTTCTTTGGGAACAGGCTTTGGAACTTCTTCTAGGCGAAGGACTTCAGGCGGACCGTATTGGGTATAAACGATGGCTCTCATGGTTTGAAAAGTGGGTAGTTGGTAGTTGGTTATTTGGTTATTGGTTAATGGGTTATTGTCAAAATGGTTGAATTGGGGAGTAAAAAAGAAAAATGCTTGTCAAATTACACTGACATTGATAATTACATTGCCTGATTTCTGACCTGTTTCTACGTAAGTGTAGGCTTTTGAGATGTCAGACAATGGAAATTCCCTATCAATGAGGGGCTTAAACTTACCTTCACTTATCAGTTTTGCAAGCAATTTCAGACTTGCTTTGACATCATGTGGAAAAGGAAACTTAACTTTTTTTCCACTTTTCACCAGTCCTATGAGAGAAAGAAAAATGTTTTGAGACCATGGGCCCAACTCTGATGAAATATATACTCCATTCGGTTTTAGCAAAGTTTTGCATTTCCCAAAAGTGCTTTTTCCAACAGCATCAAACATGTAATCGAAAGTTTCTGCCTGGGATGTAAAATCCTCTTTTTCAAAATCTATAACATTTTGGACGCCCAAAGAAGCGATCCAATCCATGCTTTGCCTGTTGGAAGTAGCTGAGACAGATACACCATGGAAAAGCAACAGCTGAACCAATGCAGATCCAATTGCACCGCTTGCCCCATTGACAAAAGCCCGCTGTCCCTTTTTCAATTTGACCTTATTGATAAAATTGATCGCATAATGTCCCCCTTCAATACTTGCCGCTGCTTCTTTGAAACTTGTGTTTTCTGGAATTTTGAAAATGGGTCCATGCTGTTTGCATGCCATAAACCCAGCTTGGGACTTTATCCCTTGGTCATTAAATCCAAAAACTCTATCTCCGATTTGAAATTTATCGACAGATTTGCCGACTTCTTCCACCACACCTGCAAAATCCGTCCCTAGGATTGGATTTGAAGGCTTGGTCAATCCTGTAAAAAACCTCATGATGAAGGGTTTTGCCCTTAGCAAGGCACAATCTGTCCGATTGACTGTGGTCGCTATAACCCTGATCAAAACCTCCTCATCTTTGGGGATAGGCTTTGTCATTTCCTTTATCTCAATAACATCAGGAGGGCCGTATCGATAGTAAACAGCAGCTTTCATGTTAACCGTTTTGAAGAATAAAAAGATGTAATTTTAAAATCAGGCTGATAAGTCAACATCGAGTTGGCGACCTTCCTTGGCTGCTTTGCTGTCCAATGAAGTGCCTAAAATAACTCCGATGGCCATTCCTATTGGAAGTCCTATGCCCAAAAACCCCATATTTCCCATTGCAAAACCAAATGCAACACCCAAAGGGACTCCAAAAACCGACATTCCCAAGACCAACCAGGTATTACGGTAATGGTTTTTCACCACAAACTTAGATTCTGACTGAACCACATTTAAAATTTTGCCTTGGGACTTGGTCAAAGTCTTCACAAAATCTTTTTCTGTTCCTACGTGGGAATTGATTGTTTCGATTTCAGCGTTGATGGTTTCTGTCTCCTTGTCAGAAAGCTGTTTTTTTCTTAACACATTGATAAAGGCAGTGAAGGAAACAA
>NZ_CDSBKL010000204.1:0-7445 GCF_977115555.1 Aquiflexum sp. | reverse complement strand
ATTTTCTCGGAAGGCTTTTCCCCACAAGAGAATATCATCAAAAGCACTAAAGCAAGCAGAATTCGTGGAAAGGATTTTTGGAGCATAAAACAAAAATAATAAATTAGTCGAAAATATTTTTCCTATATATGAAACTTTTTTAAATCAAAGAAAGTATATTGCATTGATATCATTTTAATATCATAACAATATGGAAAAAATAACTAAACCCCTTTCTGGCTATTTGATGATTTTGGTGTTTCTTGCACTGATTCCGGCCACGGCATTTTCGTTTATTTATGAAGTGCATCTTTTGGGAGCAATCCTTGGTTTTGCCTTTATCATGATCACACCGGGCTTTTTTACTTTGCAGCCCAATATGGCCATGGTTCTTGTCCTCTTCGGTGCTTACAAAGGCACTGTAAAAGACACAGGCTTCTTTTGGGTCAATCCATTTATGACCAAAAGGAAAATATCCCTCCGAGTGAAGAATTTTGAAAACAAACCCCTCAAAGTCAATGACAAAATCGGTAACCCTGTCATGGTCGGCACGATCGTAGTCTGGCAGGTTGAGGACACCTTCAAGGCTTCATTTGAGGTGGAGGATTATGAAAATTTCGTGCATTTACAGACAGATGCCGCAGTCCGAAAAATGGCAGGCTTGTATCCTTACGACGATTTTGAGCATCAACATGCAGAAGTGACACTGCGGTCAGGAGTGGAGGAAGTCAACCATTCTTTGGAAGCGGAAATCATCGACAGGCTGAAATCCGCAGGGATCAAAGTCATCGAAGCCCGTATTTCCCACTTGGCTTATGCCTCCGAAATCGCCTCTGCCATGCTGCAAAGACAACAGGCTACTGCTATTGTTGCCGCAAGGAGAATGATCGTAGACGGTGCTGTCGGCATGGTCGAAATGGCATTGGAAGACCTCAAAATCAAAGGCATCATCGACTTTGAAGAATCCAAAAAAGCCGCAATGGTCAGCAACCTGATGGTCGTCCTTTGCTCTGACCGAAGCGCTAGTCCTGTTCTGAATGTTGGAACGCTTAACCAATGATCCATGGTACTCAATGAATCCCAAAGTCTCAAGGATACCTTTGTCGTCTACCTGATCCTGATGCTGGAGGTCCCGACACTTATCCTTATGGTTGTCTTTTGGAGGACAGGAAAATTTGGAGAGGATGGCTATATACCTGTCCTCTTCTTTCTTGGATTGCTTACCCTTACGACTTGGTTTATTTTAAGCATGTCCCTGCACACCAAAATAGACAGTTCAGGTATCCAATACAAAAGCTTTCCTTTTGTCAACAAGTGGAAAATTATCCCAAAGAATGACATACAAAATATCCGAGTCAGAAAACTGGATGGCCTCTTGGAATATGGTGGGATCGGGGCAAGGTTGTCCAAAAAAACAAAGGCCTTCATATTTACTACTGAACATGTGATTGAGTTGGAATCAGGAGGAAAGAAATATGTCTTCTCTACCAAAAAGCCGACTTTGGCCAACAGCGTCATTGAGGATTGGGATTAAAATGCTACCGAATAAATTCAAGTATTATGGCAACGTACATTTTCAAAGAAACCCAGAGATTTTCCCAGTTGTGGATTTGGGTACTATTGGCGTTTTCGGCAGGAATCGTTTTGTTCAGTGTTTTCAATCCATATGAATCGAATATTAATGACATATGGATTCCGCTTGGCATCATTGGTCTTGTTTTCCTTTTATTTCTTTCCTTATCCCTTAAAACTAGGATAGATTCTACCTCTTTGTCCTTTAGCTATTTCCCTTTTATCAGAGAAAGAAAATATTCCTTCCAAGACATAGTGGCTATGGAGTTAAAAGAATACAACTCCCTGTGGGAATACGGTGGCTGGGGTATCCGGTATAATTTTGAGTATTGGGCCTATAATACAGGTGGAAGATTTGGGATAATTGTCAAGACCAAAGACAAAAAGTTTTTGATTGGCACCCACCAACCCGAAGAAGCAAAGAAAGCCCTTGCGATGTTTGAAGAATACAAATCACAAAATCATGGCAGCTAAGAAACCATTTGCCCTAAGGATAGATGAGAAACTCATGAAGGCTGTTGAAAAATGGGCGGAGGATGAGTTTCGCAGTGCCAATGGGCAACTGGAATGGATCATCTATGAGGCCCTGAAAAAATCGGGAAGACTCCCTTTACCTACAAAAAAAGACCCGGAATCTGAATAAGTTCCGGGTCCTATTTTTTAATCCGCATCAGGATTATAGAGTAATTGCCTGAATTCAAAATCATAGAGTGTCAACATCCTCAATTCGTAGAAAGCAGTCCAATAGTCGCGCAAAGATTGGATATAAGCCCTTCTGTTTTGGTCCTTTTCCTGTTGCGCAATATTGAGGTCTGTGATGGTTACATTTCCATTTTGGTAGCGCCTTAAGGAAATCTCATAGCGTTTATCCGCTACTTGATCGGAAAGTTTTGTGATTTCCAATCGGTCATGCATCATGTCAAAGTTTTTGACTTTGGTAAAAATCTCTTGCTCAAAATTAATGATATCTTGCTCTACTGTGTATTCCACCAATTGCTTGTTGGCTTCAGCCTGGCCCATACGGGCTTTATTTCTACCCCAATCCAAAATCGGGATAGAGAATCCAAGATTGAGCAATACCTGTCTATTTGGATCGACAAAAATATCCCCCCATGTCAACCCTGCATTGTTAAGGCCATAACTTGCATTCATCAGGACATTGAACCTTTCGCCTCTGGCTTGGGCCAATCCTGCTTGGGCTTCTAACTTTCTTCTATCAAACCCCATGGCATCGGCCCTGTTGAGAAAGGCAAATTCTATAGCCTCATCTACATTGATTTCCAAATCAGGTACAACTTGAGGCGGAATCAGGCTCAATTCGGCTGTCTCATTCAATCCTATATAGGATTTGAGTCTTAGACTGTTTGCTTCAAGGTCTAGGTTAGCTTGGGCCAAATCCTGTTTGGCTTGCAAAACCTGAAGTTCTACTTGGAGTAATTTGTCCTCATAGGTTGTGCCGATGTTATACCTTCCTTGCTCTATTTTGAGGATTTCCTGTGTATTACTCAGGTTCTTGGTGGCGATCTCAAGATTGACTTGGGAAATCAGATAATCGAAAAACAATTCTGTCACAGTCATCCCTATCTGTTCCATTTCTTCTACATATCCCCGTTTGCTTTCCTCATAAATTAGTGGTTCAATTTTTCTGTCCCATTTCAAAGGATTATAAGCAAAAATCGGCTGCGACAACCGCACGTTGACCGGCACGCCGCTCCATTGGGTCTGGGGAGTTCCAACGGGAGCTAGGAAGTTATCAAACTTGGTCGTGGAAGAATTGATGGAAATATTACCCCCTGTAGCGGCTATCTCCTGCTCGATTCCCAACTCCAGATCCATAAAATTTTGCCTTACTTCGCGGAATTCAATGGTTCCGTCAGGCTGGGTTACATTGTTAAATGCTTGAGAAAAGCCGGGGATAGTCCCGCTCAACCTGAGCTGTGGGTTGTAATTGGATTGGTAAAAACGGTAATTCCAATACCTGTTTTCTTTTCTGGTCTGTGCCCTGAGGGAAGCTGGAGACCTTGCTTTTGCACGGGCAACCATGTCTTCCAAGCTGAAGGTTACTTTTTCCTGTGAATAGGATTGGATTGGAAAGCCAAAAATCCAAACAAATAAAATGCTCAAATAATATTGTTTACTCATACCTTAAAGAAGTTATAGGATCTTGCATTGCTGCTTTTCTTGCCGGAGCGATTCCAAAAATCAATCCGACCGTCGCTGCTACACCAAATGACAACAATATGGAGGGTAAGGTAATGATGGTAGGAAAATCACCAAATGTGGACACCAAATGGGCCAATAATATTCCTAGAATCACTCCTATTATCCCCCCTGAAATACTAATCATGACGGCTTCAAACAGAAACTGATTCACAATATCGGATTTTTTTGCGCCCAACGAAAGCCTTAATCCTATTTCTTTAATCCTTTCCATCACAGAAGCCAACATGATGTTCATGATTCCAATGCCACCGACCAAAAGTGAAATGCCTGCAATAGCCCCCAAGACAATGTTGAAGATATTTTGAGTGCGCTGCTGTTGCTTCAGCAAGAGCTCGGGGATAGTAATTTCAAAGTCTACCACCATCTGATGTCTTCTCTCCAAAAGCTTGGAAATCACCTCCGCAGTGGGATTGAGGGATTCACTCTCTACCACCTGAACTACTACTTTGTCTATCTGATGGTAATTGGGATCTACCGAAAGAGAGGTGGATTCTTGATTCATAACGCCGGCGCCTGTGACCAAATCTCTGTTTTTGAACCTGATCAGCATGGTTTGGATAGGTACATAAACATCCATATTAAAATCCCGGATTCCCAATTTGGAAATACTTTGCTCTGATACCAGCCGCTCCTCCATCACACCGATGACCTCCAGCCATTGGTTTCCACTTTTGATCATCTTTCCGATTGGGTTTTCCTTTGAAAAAAATTTGGTCTGCACAGATCTGCCGATAATGCAGACAGGATCGCCTTGGAGAAGATTAGTTTCAGTAAACATTTTACCTTCCCTCAGCTTGAAATCCAACACTTCAAAATAGGCAGGAGTGACACCCACAAGTTTGGCTGATCTTCTGATCCCGCTTTTGACAAGATTGGTTTCAAGGACAATTTCAGGACTGATATTTTTGATACCCGGGATGGTCTTTAGGATGGATTCAACATCCGAAATCTTCAATCCAGGAGAATACTTGCCTTTTTCTTCTTCCAAGTCTGAGTCTTCTGCAAGGTTTTCTTCGATTTGATTGACAACAGGAGCAATAACAATGTTATTGACTCCGACAAGTCTGATCTGTTCGAGGATTTCTTGCTGGGCACCATTGCCTATGGCAAGCATCGCAATCACGGCAGCGACGCCAAAAATAATTCCCAAAGCTGTCAGCAAGGACCTTAATTTATTGGCTAGGACAGCTTCAAGGGCGATGTGGAAATTGGCTTTTAATCTTTCATTACTATCGAAATTGAGACTCATAGATACAGTTTAGTTTTTGACAGGCCTTATTTGATATCCAGGTCTCATGGTAGAATCTGCTTTCGAAATCACCTCATCCTCTTCTTGGTTTCTTTTTCCATTCAATTCTGCCAATAAACTGATACTTGCGTCTTTGGCCCATTCTGGGGTGGAAAGGAATATATCCTGTCCTTCTTCCAATCCCATTTCGATAATGACATCGTTGGAATTTGCCATTCCAAGTTTAACTTCCTGTTTTTTGCCGTTTTTGTGGTAGACATAATTGATACTGTCACTTTCTACATTGATGGCCTCCAAAGGAACATAGATCACATCGCTTTTTTCTTCTATCAATATGGAATTGCTCGTAGTCATGGCAGGACGAAGCAAGTCGTCACTTTCATTGATCCTGACAAGCACTTCAAAAACTTTTGCATCCGAATTTGGTCTCTGCTGACCCACATTGGCAACTTGGATTACCTGGCCTGTAAGCCTTTTATCAGGAAATGCATCAAGTCCAATCTGTACGGTTTGACCGACTTTGATCTTTCTGATATCGACTTCATTGATGTAAGTGATGCTTTGCATCGTACTGAGATCAGGCAAAGTAGCTACCACAGGATCCCATGAACTGATCTGAGAACCTTCCTTTACTTTTCCACCTCTTCCCTGTCTGTAAATCACCATGCCATTTTGTGGCGCGACTACAGTGAATTTCTCCAAGGCCTCTTCCATTTGGGATACTTCTAGCTCCGCCTCTCTCAATCTCGCAGAAACCTCAACCATCCTTGCTTTTTCCTGAAGAGTTTTGATTCTATACCTTTCATTAGCCTGTTGGAGATCCCTGATTGCCTTTTGGTAATTGTATTCATTTTGCTTGATAATGGCAGGCGGTTCATATTGGGATTGCTCCAAAACAAGTTTTTTGGCCCCTACTTCATAGTCGAGGTTGATCAGATTATCCCTTTCCAATCTCAATACCAAGGATGTATCCAATTGTGTTTGCTCGAAGGAAGCCCTTTCCTGCTCTAAGTCAAGTCTCCTGTCTTCCAACCTGCCAAAAAGTTCAGTTTTGTCAAGGGAAGCAATAAAATCCCCCTTCTTTACAACAGTTCCTTCATCTACCATCGTCTCGATGGTGAAGTTGCCGACCCTATACCGCCTTGCTTCTATTGGACCAAGAATTTCGATGGAATTCAGGGCCTGCAATTCCCCTGAGGAAGTGATTTCAACTTTGAATTGTCCTTTTTTTACCTCAGATAAAATCTCAAAACCGCCTTCTTTCCCGGTAGAGAAAAAAAACCAATACATCACGATCAATGCGGCGAAAATCCCTAAACCTATATAAATATACTTCTTTTGCATGCTCAGACAGTTATTTTGGTTGATTCAAAGTTAATGATAAGTAAGTCTAAAATCAGCCCAATAGGCATGCTATAACACCATTAAAGTAATTTTTAATTTATCCTAAGGAGGGAAACAGAAAACCGAAAAATTAAAATGCTTTTAATAAATTGCGCGCTTGTTGAGGAGTTTGTTTTCTCAGAAATCTCTTAAGTCCTTATATGAAGTCTTTGATCAGTTTGATTATCCGATATATTCCAAGGAAGTACTTACAGCTCGTTTCACACTTTTTCCTGCGGATTATGGCGGTTTTTTATCGTGGCAATCAAGTGACCTGCAATGTCTGTGACCATTCCTTCAGGAAGTTTTTGCCTTATGGGAGAAAAGGCCGGGACAATGCCCTCTGTCCAAATTGCCTCGCTTTGGAAAGACACAGACTGATGTGGCTGTTTTTGCAGCAAGAGACAAACTTCTTTACCGCCAACCTCAAAGTCTTGCATATCGCTCCCGAACTTTGCTTTATCGACAGGATGGAAGCGATGAAAAACCTCGATTACATTACCGCCGACATCGAGTCTCCATTGGCCAAAGTCAAAATGGATGTACATCAAATCCCTTTTGAGGCCAATACTTTTGATGTCGTCTTTTGCAATCATGTCATGGAACATGTCGATGACGATATTCTTGCCTGCAGCGAAATCAACCGGGTACTCAAACCTAACGGTTGGGGCATCATCCAGTCCCCTGTTTATGACATTGACGTTACTATAGAAGACAAAACCATCACCGATGCCGCCGAGCGCGAAAGGCTTTTCGGACAAAGAGACCACGTCCGCAAATACGGGCATGACTACGCCAAGCGACTCAGCCTTTCAGGATTGGATGTGCAGGAAAACCTTTTTGTCAAAACCCTTGATCCCGCTGTAGTCTTGAAAAATGCTTTGCCGGAGAATGAGGTGATTTTTTATTGTAGAAAAGGGAGATGAATTCAGAATGATGAATGGAAAATGGGGTGTCTGAAGATAAATCGATGCTTAATTTAAGTCCTTCCTTAAGCAATTCAAGTGCAAGGTCACTTATGCCAATAGGATATCTCTCT
>NZ_CDSBKL010000203.1:0-7448 GCF_977115555.1 Aquiflexum sp. | reverse complement strand
TCGGGCAGACTATGCCTATAATAGAAATAAGGCAAGAATTGGCTTTTGTCGATTTTGGGTTTGTTTTTCATTCCTGCCAAAATCCCTTTGGTCTCTGAGGAAAATATCCAGGAATTTCCATGTTGGTGAAAATAAAGAGGTTTCTCTCCCGAAATATCCCGGCTGACCAAAATCTCCTTTTTGCCCAGATCAGCAAAGACAAATGCAAACATGCCTTTGAGTTGTTGGATTCCTTCTTTGCCAAAAGCCATCAGCCAATGTAACAAGACGATAGAATCTGAACCTGTATCCAAATGGTATCCCCGATTAACCAGGATTTCTTTCAATTCGGGATGGTTGTAGAGTTCGCCATTGAAGACCAACACCGCCGATCGGTCCTCGGACCAAAGCGGTTGGTTGGAGGAATCGCTGAGATCCTGGATTTTTAACCTGTTGGCCGCAAAAAAAATATCCTCTTCTACTTTGCAGAAACCCGAAAAATCCGGTCCACGGTGTTCGGTCGCATGCATCATCTTTTGGATGGCGGCTAGGCCATCGGATTCAGGTTGGATGATTACATGGATTCCACACATTTATTTTTTCTTTTTGGTGGGTATAGCGTCTTTGTTCAGGATGGCCTCTTTGTTTTTTTCAAAATACCTGCAAAGATGAGTGATATTGCACTCCAAACATTTGGGACTTCTCGCCAGACAAACATACCGGCCATGCAAAATCAACCAATGATGGGCAATGTGGACGTATTTCTTTGGGATATTTTTGATCAACTGCTTTTCCACTTCTAGCGGCGTCTTTGCATTTTGATTGACCAAACCCAATCGCTTGGAAACCCTAAAAACATGTGTGTCAACAGCCATATTGGGTTGGTTCCAAACTACCGAGGTGATGACATTGGCAGTTTTGCGTCCTACACCGGGAAGTTTGACAAGTTCCTCCACGGTGGAAGGAACCTCTCCACCAAATTCTTCTGTCAGCATTTTTCCCAATCCAATGAGGTGTTTGGTCTTATTATTGGGATAAGAAATGCTGCGGATATAAGGAAAAAGGGTGTCAAAATCCGTGGTAGCCAAATCCGCCGGTGTGGGAAAATCGCGGAAAATTGCTGGAGTCGTCATGTTGACTCGCTTATCCGTACACTGTGCACTTAGAACCACAGATACCAAAAGCTGATAAGGATTTTCGAAGACGAGTTCGGTTTCGGCTACCGGCATATGTTTGGCAAAATGGTCTATGACTGCAGCGTATCTTTCCTTTCTAAGCATGGAATATTAAAGGATTTGAAAATTTGGATAATAGATACTCGTGGATATTGAAAATAGATATTGGTAGATACTGGATATTAAATGATTTTTTGAATCGCCAAATAGTGTGATTTACATTTTTGAATTCTAAATCGGACATTACCAATAACCATTAACTTAATAACCATATCCCCATTTTTACAACAAGTAATTCTTACTTTCGTTGTTTCACAGATCAAATAAATAAAAAATTATGGTAAGGAGTTCAGTTTTGAGATTTGCCGGCAGTCTTTTTTTAGGGATTTTTATACTCTTTTCCTGCGTCGAAAAGGATGACCCGCAACCGGAATTAAATCCAGAAGTTGCTGGTGAACTGTTGAACACCGCATATGGTACCAATGAAAGGCAGGTGATGGATGTCTTTTTGCCGCCAAACAGAAGTACAGGCAGCACCAAAGTTTTTGTGTGGATCCACGGTGGCGGATGGGTAGATGGCACCAAGGATGAGTTTGTTCAGTTCAAACCCTGGCTGGAAGCCGTGCAGGACGACTATGCCTACATTGCCATAAATTACAGGCTTTTCAACATCGCTACCGGAGCCAATAAATTCCCTTCCCAGGAAGAAGACGTCAAAAATGCACTTGCCTATATCCAATCCCAACTTGATACTTGGGATGTCAGTGATGACATCATTCTGGCAGGGGGAAGCGCAGGAGGGCATTTGGCATTGCTTCATAGCTATAAAAACAACCAAAATGGATTAATCAAAGCAGTGGTGGCGTTTTTTCCACCAACAGAGCTTGTAAGCTTCTATGGTTTCAACCTCTTTACCCAATTGCTTTTTGACAACCTATTGGGTGGGAGTCCGGCTGCAAGACCTGCGCTTTACTCTGATTCAAGTCCTTTGGGCTTTATTACACCCAATTCCGTCCCGACTGTCTTTTTTCATGGTGACATAGACACCGTAGTTCCTATCTCTCAGAGCGAAATCCTGGAAGATGCGCTTGTGACCAAGAATGTCCCGCACCTGGTGGAATATATACCAGGACAGGGACATGGATTCACCACAGCAACCTATCAGGACCTTATCGGCAAAGCACAAGTGTTTTTGGATGGGGTTTTAGATTGAGGAGATTTGTAAACCAAAAGTAAAACCGGTGATTTTTCCATTAAAGGATTCCCTTCTAAAGGAAACCTAGTTAAATAGCAATTAGAAATTCGGTACATTCAAAGGTCTTAGTTTTTCCTCACAACCGATCAGGAATTTAAGAACCTTAACCTTCTCTGTTTTTGGTATCAATTCCAATCTGGAATTATCTTTTTTATTCCCAAATACCAAGAGCATCACTTTTCACTTTTCTCTTCCCAATTCAAAAGAAATGAGCTTATATTTAGCTTAGAAACCTCAGACTAAGATTTTTGTCAGACTTGATTGGTGCCAATGCCAAATAACCCGCAAAGACAAGTAGGACTTTCAAGATATGATCATAAGAGAAGCAAATATTGAGGATATAGCCCAAATCCAAATTGTCAGACATTCGGTAAGGGAAAACATTTTGTCTGATCCAAATTTGGTGACGGACCAAGATTGTAGAGAATTCCTCACTAAAAGAGGAAAAGGCTGGGTTTGTGAGATTAATAATGAAATTGTCGGCTTTTCAATTGCTGACTTGAAAGAGAATAATATTTGGGCTTTGTTTTTAAAACCTGAATTTGAAAAGCAAGGAATAGGCAGACAACTCCACGATATCATGCTTGACTGGTATTTTGAACAAACAAGGAATTCAGTCTGGTTGGGAACTACACCAAAAACAAGAGCAGAATCCTTCTATAGGAAATCCGGTTGGAAGGAAATTGGCACACATGGAAAAGATGAAATCAAGTTTGAAATGACATTCAATGACTGGATAAGCATGAGAGCAAAACAGGATTGAGGAAAATGTGACCTTACAAGTGTTTTAAAAATTTGCTACAAATCGCGGTTCGGAGAAAACGGAGCAATTGACGAGTTTAATTCAATTGGTAAGGCCTGAAAATGTTGTTGAAAAAACAAAAAGGTTAATTTTATCAGAATTCATTGCAATTGAAATAAAGTTTAAATCATATGCAAAGAAGAATTTTTATTAAGAACACAATTCTTGGATCCCTGGCGGTTGGCATCAGCGGCTTCATTCCAAAGGGAAAAACACATATCATTACCTTAAGTTTTGACGATGGATTCAAAAAGTCCTTTTATAAAATTGCCGATATCCATGAAAATTATGGATTGAAAGCCTGTCTGAATATTATTGCCACGGGACATTTGAAAAGCTTTACTGCAGAAAAAGAATGGATCCCTCAAGACATCCTGGGAGATTTCAATGACTGGAACAAGCTCAAGCACAGAGGCCATGAAATCATGCCCCATACTTGGGAACACCTTAACCTCACTGAAATACCTTTGGCAAAAGCCAAAGAAAACATAGACAAGTGCCTGAGGTTTTTTGAGGAAAATCTAGATGGCTATACCAATGAAGGAGCAGTTTATAATTTTGCCTACAATGCTTCTACTCCTGAATTGGATACTTATGCCTTGCAAAGCGTAAGGGCCGTGCGCACAGGAGGATGGCTGGTGTTAAAAGATACCACAGTTAACTTACTTCCTGTTTCACCAGAGCCTTTGGCTCTGGGTTGCTGGGGTTATGGTCCAGGAAATTGTGACAAGTTTGTCGAGCAGGAAATAAACAAATTCCTGCAGAGTGAGGGAGGTTGGCTTATCCTAAACCTCCATGGACTCGACGATGAAGGCTGGGGCCCTGTCAGCACCAAATACCTGGATGGATTATTGAAACGCCTCGTTAAAATTAAAACCTTGGATGTACTGCCTACAGGCCTTGTGCTGAAGGGAAATGAGGGATAAAATGTGACATGAGGATTCCAAGGAAGGTTTTGAAATTAGAAAAACAATGGAAAATACATTTGATGCAATCGTAATTGGCTCGGGCATTTCCGGTGGATGGGCGGCCAAAGAACTGTGTGAAAAGGGATTAAAAACCCTGGTACTCGAAAGGGGACGCGATGTAAAACACATAGTGGATTACCCTACTGCAAACAAGCACACCTGGGAGTTGCCTCACAGGGGCAAAATGACCAAAGCTTTTGTTGACGCCAACCCCATAGTTTCTAACGCCTGGCATTTTTCTGAAGATACAGCCCATTTTTTTGTAAAGGATGAAGATCACCCATATGTGCAACAAAAACCCTTTAGCTGGATAAGGGGATACCAAGTCGGTGGAAAATCCCTTACTTGGGGCAGGGCCTGTCAGCGCTGGAGCGATCATGAATTTAAAGCCCCTGCTAAGTATGGTTATGGAATAGAATGGCCGATAGGGTACGAGGACATCGCACCCTGGTATTCTCATGTAGAAAAATTTGTGGGTATCTGTGGCAATAAAGATGGCATAGAAGCCATGCCTGATGGAGAATTTTTGAAACCCTTTGACCTGAATGTAGTGGAATTACACATGCGGGACACGCTTAAAAAGCATTTTCCCGAAAGGCATTTGGTAGCGGGACGCTGGGCACACCTGAGTGAACCCGAAGATATCCACCTACAGCAGGGAAGGGGTAAATGCCAATGCCGAAACTTGTGTACAAGGGGCTGCCCATATGGCGGATACTTTAGCTCCAACGCCTCTACATTACCATGGGCAGAAAAAACAGGCAACCTGACTTTGCGGCCTTTTTCGGTAGTTCACTCCATCATTTATGACGAATCTTCAGGCAAAGCTAGCGGGGTAAAAGTGATTGATAGCAACACCAAAGAGGAAATGATTTTTAATGCCAGAATCATTTTTGTGAATGCGTCTACACTCAATACGAATCTCATTCTGTTAAATTCCACTTCAAATCGTTTCCCAAATGGACTTGGAAATGACAGTGGCTTGCTCGGAAAGTACATGTGTTTTCATAATTACCGCACTTTTACCGCCGGCCGCATGGAAGGTTTCGAAGACAAGTATGTAACAGGACGTAACCCCACAGGACCCATCATCCCAAATTTCAGGAATTTGAATGGCCAAGATGCAGATTTTGTTGGTGGCTATACAACCTTTGCCGGCGCCTACAGAAGTCAGGTAAAAACCGTTCCGGAAAATGAACCACAGTTGGGAGCAGATTTTAAGCATAGACTCAGTGAAGCCGGGGATTGGGTCGTATACATGTATATGCAGGGGGAAACTATCCCAAAAATCACCAATCAGGTATTTTTAAGCCCTGATAAAAAAGACCAATGGGGAATACCTCAACTTGTAACAGATATCAGCTATGATGAGAATGATGAAAAAATGGTCCTCGACTTTTTTGAACAAAGCAAAGCCATGCTCGAAAAGATAGGTTGTAAGGACATTGTTACCAACGATAACAAGCAGGCTCCCGGACTCGATATCCATGAAATGGGAGGTGTAAGAATGGGGAAAGATCCGGATAATTCACTCCTAAATGACATGAATCAATTGCATGGCTGCAAAAATGTATTTGTAACAGATGGCGCTTGCATGGCTAGTACAGGAAATCAGAGTCCTTCTATTTTGTTTATGGCACTTACTGCAAGAGCTGCTGCTTATGCTGCGGACCAGTTTAAAATAGGGAGTTTTTGATAAAAATTTAGGAAGCAAAATCGGTGATTTATGAAAAGAAGAAAGGCATTACAAATTACAGCATCCCTTTTTGGTGGTTCAATTATAGGCTCGGATATATTCCTTGCCGGCTGTAAACAACCTGAAAAAGAAAATCCTCTGTTTTCTCAAAGTGACATTTTGTTAATGGATGAAATTGGAGAAACCATTCTTCCTGATTCCGAGAGATCACCTGGTGCAAAAGCTGCCGGAATAGGAATGTTTATGCAAACCATCGTGACAGACTGTTACAATGAACAAGACATAGGTATTTTTATTTCCGGTTTGAAAGAAGTGGACACCACTTCAAATAAAAAATATGGAAATGGCTTTGCCAAAATTTCTCCTCAGCAACGTTTTGACCTTTTATCAGAATATGACAGGGCAGCAAGGCAAGTGGCAGCCAACAAAACACCACATTTTTTTACCATGATGAAGCAATTAACGATCTGGGGATACTTCAGTTCTGAGATAGGTCAAACCAAAGCATTGAGGTATGACCCCCTACCGGGTGGTTTTGATGGAAATACGGATTATCAAACCGGAGACAGGGCTTGGGTAGGGCCTTTATGCTCCATTGATTAATCTGAAGTTACTGAAATGAGATATTGATAAGAAAACATTTTTTTATGAATCCGCATCCTGAAATTTATTGGTAGAAAATGACAGAAAATAATCCAATCATTGAATTGTGACGGGAAGAGCAAAAAAAACCTGAAGGCTTTTCGCCTTCAGGTTACCTTTTTTCTGTTCGATAGGTTCAGACTTTTTCGAGACCGGTAGAATTGGCTTTCCGAAGAATGCTCTTTACTACTTTTTCCGAAGGTGTAAGCATGAGTTGATTCAATTGGTCAAGTGTGCTCAGCATGTCTAAGTAGTCCTGCATCAAGTGATCTTCACTGCGCAGGGCTTGCACAACCAACTCATTTTCACCCTCACTCATTTCCTGATAGATATATCTTAACAGGTCATTTGGGGTAAAAGATTTTGTCATAGGCAACGTTTAATTGTTTAAGTTTTTTCCTCATGTTTATCAATGCATACCGCATTCTTCCAAGTGCAGTATTGATACTGACACCTGTCTGTTCTGCGATTTCCTGAAAACTCAAATCCATGTAGTGCCTCATGATCAGCACTTGTTTTTGTGATTCGGGAAGCTCATCGATCAGTCTCCGCACCAACTCCACGGTATCTTCTTTGACTTTGACATCTTCGATGGTTTCATCAGCAAACTTCAACGTATTGAAGACATCCATCCCATCTTCCATCACAATGGTGGGATAGCGCTTCCGTTTTCTGAAGAAATCAATGGCTAAATTATGCGCAATACGCATCAACCATGGCTGAAATTTTCCCTCTTCGTTATAACCGTCAGCACTAAGGGTATGAACCACTTTTACAAATACATCCTGAAGTAAATCCTCGGCCACGCCTTGGTCTTTGACTATCAGGTAAATGGTGGTGTAGACCCTCGATTTGTATTTATTTACTAACTTTTCAAATGCTGCCTCGCTTCCACTTCTGTACTGCGCGATCAACTCGGCATCTTTAGGAC
>NZ_CDSBKL010000202.1:0-7450 GCF_977115555.1 Aquiflexum sp. | reverse complement strand
TATAAAAATGGACACTCCGAGTTTGAAAAAAATTGGCTAGACAGAAAATTTAAATGAGTAAACAGGAACTTGCAAAGGCCTTTGCTAGTTTTGCATTGAAATTATCAAACCACGATGAAAAATTCAGAAATAAAATTTTCCATAAATCTTGACGAGAAAAACCTCCCAAAATCAATCCAGTGGGATGCATCCGATAAAGAAGAAGATGGATTCGAAACCACCAAAAGTATCAGCTTGAATGTTTGGGACAACCTCAACCAAAGCACTTTGAGAATTGACCTGTGGACAGAAGACATGTCCGTAGTGGAAATGAAAAGATTCTACATCGATATCCTTGGGGGAATGGGACAGACTATCCTGAACAGTACAGGAGATGAATATATATCTGAGGAGATAAAAGCCTTATGCGACAGGCTTGTCACCCATGTCAATGAAGAGAATAAAAAATCATTAAAGTAATTCCCAAACCTGTCAATTGACAGGTTTTTTTTAGTTATTCCGCTTAAATAATATAATCACCTTTTATCCGTCTGGCTGAAAAAAAATTGATTTTTACCAACTCAAAATATTTCCCTTGCATTTTTTGAGATAAAATTCCTCCTTTTTTGATATTATTTTCAATTTCATTGATTTTTAATTAAAAAAAATTCGGGTTAATTACATTTATAATTGTTATTTGTTTCTAAATTCAATGCAAAAAATATAGCCAACATCCAAGCAATAAAAAAACCCAAATTACCTTATGCAAAAATTTACTAAAAACAGGTGGCAAATTCTGTTATTGCTGCTCATGATTGTCTCCTTCGCTACTACCGAAGTCTACGCCCAGACGACAACTATTTCGGGGAAAGTATTTGAAGAAGGAACAAAAGAAACCCTTGTTGGAGTCAACATAGTGGTCAAAGGAAAAGTAGTCGGAACCATCTCAGATCTTGATGGGAACTTCACCCTAAGGGTAAACCAAGCACCTCCCCTTACATTGATTTTTTCGATGGTGGGTTTTTCAAGCCAAGAAATTGAAATTACACAGGACAATGTAACGGGCCTAGAAATCAGCCTTTCTGAATCTTCCATCTTAGGTCAAGAAGTTGTAGTTTCTGCTTCTAGGGTAGAAGAAAATGTACTCCGCTCCCCCGTCACAGTAGAGAGAATGGACATCATTTCTATCAGAGAGGCCCCACAAGCCAATTTTTATGATGGATTGAATAATTTAAAGGGAGTTGAAATGAGTACCCAATCACTCACTTTCAAATCTTTCAATACTAGAGGATTTAATTCCAACGGGAACGTTCGTACTGTACAGATGATTGATGGTATGGATAATCAGGCACCGGGATTAAATTTCTCTGTAGGTAACATAGCCGGCATTTCCGAATTGGATCTTGAAAGCCTTGAATTGCTTCCAGGAGCAGCTTCGGCCCTCTATGGACCAAATGCCATTAACGGCATCTTACTGCTAAACAGTAAAAATCCTTTTCAATACCAAGGACTTTCAGTTCAAATGAAAGGTGGGTTGATGAGCGAAGGCTCTCGAACCAGCCCATCTACAGGGTTCTATGATTTTTCTGCTAGATATGCCACTGCACTCAGTGACAAAGTAGCCATTAAAGTAAATGTGAGCTACCTTTCTGCTGATGATTGGCAGGCAAATGATTTCAGAGACCAGTCGCTTTTAAATGGTTCTACAATTGAGAGTGGTACCAGAACCAATAACCCCGGTTTTAATGGTGTCAACATCTACGGTGACGAAACCAATGTCAGCATGCAAAGTGTCGGCCAATCTTTGGTGGCCGCAGGATTGTTACCGGCGGCTGCTCTTGGCTTGATTCCTCAAAACACCTTCGTATCCAGGACAGGATATCTTGAAAGAGATGTTGCAGACTATAATACCAGGTCGCTGAAATTGAATGCAGCATTGCACTGGAGGATCTCAGATAAGGTGGAAGCAATCTTCCAAGGAAACCAAGGAATGGGTACCACAGTATATACAGGTGCTGACAGGTATTCAATTGCCAATTTTTCATTGGGTCAGTATAAAGCAGAATTAAGAGGTTCGAACTGGTTTGTAAGAGCCTACACCACTCAGGAGCGCTCAGGTGATGCCTATGCCGTGGGTATAGCTGCCCAAGGTATCAATGAAGCATGGAAGCCTAGCACAACATGGTTTGGTCAATATGTAGGCACCTACGTAGGTGCCATAAGTCAAGGCGCTACTCCGGAGGCTGCCCATGCAGCTGCTAGGGGTGCTGCCGATACAGGCCGCTATCTTCCCGGATCCCCTGAATTTAACCAAGCATTGGCTGATGTAACCTCCAGACCTATTCCGGGGGACCAGAATGGAGTAGGGGCAAGATTTGTTGATAAAACAAACTTGTACCACTATGAAGGTTCCTACAGCTTCAAAAATATCAAGTTTGCGGACTTTATTGTTGGAGCTAATTTCAGAACCTATCAATTGAATTCTGAAAAAACCTTGTTTGCAACGGATGATGATGGAAATGAGTTTACAATTCAAGAATACGGAGGATATGCTCAGGGTTCTAAAAGCATGATCAATGACCATTTGAAACTGACAGCTTCAATCCGATATGACAAAAACGAAAATTTTGAAGGCCAGTGGTCTCCAAGGGTTTCAGCCGTATACTCAGCAGGACAACACAACTTCAGGGCTTCTTACCAGACTGGATTCAGGTTGCCTACAACTCAGGATCAATTCATTGATTTGGTGACTCCTCAGGCTAGATTGATTGGAGGACTTCCATTGTTTAGAGAAAGGTATAATTTCGATACAAATCCTGTATATTCTTTGGCAACTGTGACGCAATTTGGTGGGGCAATCCAACAGTGGGCTGCAACTCCTGCGAACCAAGCTGCAGTATTAGGTGAGATTTTAGCTCAATTCCCTCCAGGAACACCGCCTAATGACCCTGCAGTTTTAGCTATTTTCTCACAATTGCTTCCTGTTCGCGCTGCACAAGCAAACCAAGACAAGAAAGTAGAATTCCAGGCTACCACATTCAAACCTGAAATCGTTAAATCCTATGAATTTGGATACAAGTCTTTGGTGGCTAACAATAAACTACTGATCGATGGGTATTATTACTTCAACAGATTTGAAAACTTTATAGGAGGACAGGTGTTGGTGCAGGACAGAAATCCCAACCCCCAAAACCCTGCTTCAGCTTTGGGTTTGAATTTATTAAGTGCCAATACCAGAAATGTATACTCCATGCCTGTCAACAGGCAAGAAATCATCAAGTCATATGGATGGGCTTTGGGATTGGATTACCAGTTGCCTAAAGGATATACTATCGGAGGTAACGTTTCCTTCAATAAGTTAGACAACATTGATGACTTGGATGGCTTCCAGCCTTCATTCAACACTCCTGAGTACAGAACTGTTTTCAATTTCGCCAATAGAGAAGTAGTCAAAAACCTCGGTTTTGGTATCTCTTGGAGATGGCAGGATGAGTTTGTATGGCAGTCTTCTTTTGTGGGACCTATCGTTTCCACTCAGGGATTGTCTGTGATGCCTGCTTTCAGCATCTTTGATGCCCAAGTCAGCTACAAAGTAAAATCCATCAAATCTATTGTCAAAGTAGGTGGTTCAAACTTATTTAACAGTGGCTATAGACAAGCTTGGGGAAATCCAACCGTTGGATCCATGTACTTTGTTTCTATTACATTTGACGAATTCTTGAATTAAACGACCACACATTTCATATGCATAAAGCCATCCCTTTGGGGTGGCTTTTTTTATTGCGTAACAATCATCACAAAATACAAGTCCATTTTTGATGAATTTTGTTGATGAATTTAGGGTCAAATAAACATGTCCCTGAATTTTACTAACTTGAGAATAGAAATTCAGCTATGAAAAATAATTTCCTACAGAGCTTAAAAGGGTATTTACCTATTTTGGATTGGTTGCCCAACTATAAAAAAACTGACCTTCAGGGGGATTTATCAGCCGGGTTGACGGTAGGTATCATGCTCATCCCACAAGGGATGGCCTATGCCATGCTTGCCGGCCTGGAACCTATCCATGGTCTGTATGCGGTGACAGTTCCTTTGATTTTATATGCCATTTTTGGTACCTCCAGGCAATTGGCTGTAGGACCTGTAGCCATGGTTTCTCTCTTGACTGCGGCAGGGATAGCAACTTTGAACGCATCGTCTCCCGAACAATACCTTCTTTATGCCATTTCATTGGCTTTTTTGGTCGGTTTGATACAATTCGGGATGGGGATATTCAAATTGGGTTTTGTTGTTAACTTCCTCTCCCACCCCGTCATCAGCGGATTCACCTCTGCGGCTGCCATTATCATCGGTTTGAGCCAGATTAAGCATTTGTTTAGAATCAATCTTCCAAATGCAGAACACATTCAAGATATGATTGTAGCTATTTTCCAAAATATCGGTGATATCCATTGGATTACTTTTGGAATAGGAATGGCAGGGATTATCATTATCAAATTCGGAAAAAAAATACACAAAAGTTTTCCTGCACCTTTGGTCGCCGTGATTGTTGGTATTGCTTTGGTATCGGGTTTTGACCTGACTAGCCAAGGCGTCAAAATAGTGGGCGATGTTCCAAGTGGCTTACCTTCTTTTTCCGCTCCTTCTTTTGATTTGGATACATGGAAAACCTTGTTTCCAATAGCCTTGACCATCTCATTGGTAGGATTTGCCGAAAGTTTTGCAGTAGCAAAAACCATACAGGCAAAACATAAAAACTACAGGCTTGATGCCAATCAGGAATTGACCGCATTGGGAATGGCGAATTTTGGGGCAGCGTTTTTTCAGGGTTATCCTGTGACAGGAGGATTTTCCAGAACTGCTGTCAATAATGAAGCCGGAGCCAAAACAATATTGGCATCAGTCTTCAGTGCGATTTTGATTGTGCTTACCTTGCTTTTCTTCACAGGATTATTCTACAATCTTCCTAGTGCGATCCTTGCAGCTGTAGTTTTGGTGGCAGTATCAGGACTGATAGATTTCAAAGAACCAGTCAACTTATGGCGTAAAGACAAGGCAGACTTTTCCATGTTGATCGCCACTTTTGTCATTACATTGACATTGGGGATTGAAACGGGAATTATCTCAGGAATGGTCCTATCGTTGTTGATTATCATATACAGGGCGTCAAGACCCCATATTGCCCAACTCGGAAGGGTACCCGGCACAAACACTTTCAGGAATATCTCAAGATTCAATAACCTGGAGGTAAGAGATGATTTGCTGATGGTCAGGATTGATGGACCTATTTATTTTGCCAATGTGGAATTTATCAAAGACAAATTGGACCATTGGATTTCTGAAAAAGGAAAAAAAGCGAAAATGTTGGTTTTCAATATGGAAAGCGTCTCTAATATAGACAGCACCGGAGCGCATGAACTTAACGAATGGATCAATACCTGGAGAAAATCAGGCATGGACATTTCTATGACAAGCATTAAAGGGCCTGTGAGGGATGTCTTAAACAGATGGGCATTGTTAGAAAGTGTAGGTTCAGACCATATTTTCTTGGACGACAATACTGCCCTGTCCGCATATGACCAAGTCATTACAGGGGAAACACTTGATAAATATTCCTCTTACGCTACTCAAACCAATAAATAGTAATGTGCTCGACTGATATCAATCAATACCTGGAAAATAATAAAAACTGGGTCAACTCTGTATTATCTAATGACAAAGAATATTTTGATGACCTGAAGGAGGGGCAACATCCTAAAGCCCTGCTTTTAGGTTGTTCAGATAGTAGGGTGTCACCTTCCATGGTTTTGGGTTCTGAACTTGGGGAGCTTTTCATCCACCGAAATATTGCAAATGTCGTATCCCATACCGATCTGAATTTTCTTTCTGTCATGCAGTTTGCAGTTGAAAATCTAGGCGTAAAAGATATCATTGTATACGGACACTATGGCTGCGGAGGCGTCAAAGCCGCCTATGAAAACAATGCAAATGGATTGATTGACAATTGGCTTGCCAACATCAAAGACGTAATCAGGCACCACAAAGCGGAATTGAACAGCGTAGTGGATGAAAATGAGAGACTGAATAGGCTTGTTGAATTGAATGTCTTGGAACAGATAGAAAATATCAAACAGACTTCAATCTATAGGCAGGCGATAGAATCAGGGATCAAATTGAAGCTTTATGCCTGGGTATTTGATTTCAATACCGGGCTGGTCATCGACCTCAAAAAGAAATACAAAATCACACCTAGCATCACTTAAACAAAAAAACCGGGGCATCCCGGTTTTTTTGTTTATTTCAAATCAACTTATCAATTCTTCAAAATCATCCCGGACATAGATAATATTTCTGCCTAGTTCGATCCATTTTTTCTTCTCCAGCTGCTTTAACAATCTTGAGATTACTTCTCGTGAAGTCCCCAATTCATTGGCTATTTCTTGGTGTGTGGTGTGCAGTTCATTGGATTTGTGCTGTTTCATTTTGGTCAGAATATACCTCATGAGCCTCTCATCCATTCTTTTGAAAGCCACTGCGTCAAGTGCAACCAACATTTCATGGAACCTTGACTGATAAGTCATTGCTACAAAATCTTTCCATTGTTTGAAATGGTCTGACCACTCTTCGTGCTTTTCTACCGGGACAGCCAAAATCACCGTTCTCTCTTCAGTGACTGCTTTTATTTCGCTTGGCCGTGAGGAAGTACAGCAAGTAAGTGACAGCGCACAAGTTTCCCCCGGTTCCAGATAATACAAAAACAATTCTTTGCCATCCTCATCCATCCTCATGATTTTGATAGAACCCTCCAATACAATCGGGACCATTTTAACAAACTGTCCCGGCTCAGTAATCACTTTTCCAGGCTGAAAAACAAGTTCTTTTCCACTTTCAAGAAGTGCCTTCAAAAGTGCAGGGTCAGTTATGTTGGGTAATTTTTGTTTTAAATCTTCTAATTCCATAGTCAAAATTTGGTCGAAAATATCTTTGTCACAGAAGCAATTTAGTGACATCTGTCACAAAAAAAAAGGCTGAAGAATTACCTCAGCCTTTTTCACCTTTTTAACCCTATGAAACTAAATTACAAATCCTCCATCAACCACATAAGTGGATCCTGTGATATACTTACTTTTATCAGAAGCCAAAAAAATGACCATGGCAGCAATGTCTTCGTTGGTAGCGTACCTACCCAAAGGGATTTGACTTTCAAAGCCTTTTTTGACTTCACTACCTGCACCCGGAGCAAATCCTTCTTCCAAAGACCGCATCATCCTGTTGTCCACCGGTCCGGGATGGACGGTATTGACTCTGATTTTAAATGGCGCACCCTCGAGCGCAGCAACCCTCATACTTCCGATTATGGCATGCTTACTTGTCGTGTATGCCATCATCTGTGCTGTTCCTTTGAGACCTGCTACAGAAGAAGTGATGATTATCGAGCCACCAGATTTTTGCATGTGGGGAAATGCATACT
>NZ_CDSBKL010000201.1:0-7481 GCF_977115555.1 Aquiflexum sp. | reverse complement strand
GAGAAAAGCCTACGCTGATTCTGTGGAGCAGATTCCGGAGATGATGGTGATGAAAGACAGGACCAAGAGGCGGCCCACCTACATTTTGACCCGTGGAGAATATAATCTGCGTGGTGAAGAGGTTTTTCCCAATACCCCTGAAAGTGTCTTGCCCATGCGGGAAGATCTTCCCAAAAACCGCCTTGGATTGGCTCAATGGCTGACGGATGCAGAGAATCCACTTACGGCAAGGGTGGCAGTTAACCGTTTTTGGCAAAATTACTTTGGAAACGGGTTGGTCGCAACTTCCGAGGATTTTGGGAATCAGGGACAATTGCCTTCGCATCCGGAATTGCTGGATTGGCTGGCGTTGGAGTTCCAAAATTCCGGTTGGGATGTCCAAGCCATGCAGCGTCTGATTGTCACCTCTGCCACTTACCGTCAAGCCTCGAAAACCAGACCTGAACTAAAAGAAATTGACCCTGACAATTATTTTCTGGCAAGGGGACCTTCGGTTCGTCTGCCTGCAGAATTGATCCGGGATAATGCCCTTTTTGCATCGGGATTGTTAAATCCTGCAATCGGCGGAAAAAGTGTGTTTCCTTACCAACCTGAGGGTCTATGGAAAGTCAACGGAGCCAACTATGTGCAGGATAAAGGGGAAAACCTATACCGAAGGAGTATGTACACGATTTGGAAACGCTCCGTTCACCATCCTACCTTATCTATTTTCGATGCGCCTGACCATAGTGTTTCGGTTAGTAAAAGGCAGGAAACCAATACGCCGCTTCAGGCTTTGGTGCTGATGAATGACCCGACTTTTGTGGAAGCTTCCAAGGTTTTGGGAGAAAAAATGTTGGATAATCCAGAAATTTCCAAGTCCATAGAAGACACATTCCGCAAACTGACAGGAAGAAAACCCAATCCTAAGGAGCTTCAGATTCTTATGGAATTGAGGGAAAATGAATACCGTAAATTCAAATCGGATCAAAATAAAACGAAAGGCTGGTTGACTTCCGGGGAATATCGGATTCCTCCGGACTTGGATCCATTCCATTTGGCAGCCAATGCCGTCACAGCGAGTGCGATTATTAATTCAGATGCTTTTCTAACCAAAAGATAACATGAGTCACCATCACGATGCCCCGCTCAGGTCTTCCAACAAAGACCTTCAGGAGATTGAAAAGAAAATGGACAGAAGGCGGTTTTTGACAAAAACTTCTTTGGGACTTGGTTCCCTGGCTTTGGGTTCCCTTATGGGCATGGAAAAGATTTTTGCTGGAAATCCCCAATCCCCACCTTTGCTTTCGGAGTCCGCCAATGGATTGGACGGTTTGCCTCATTTTATGCCAAAAGCCAAGAGAGTGATTTACCTTTTTCAAAGCGGTGGACCATCCCAATTGGAATTGTATGATTACAAACCAAAGTTGGTGGACCTTCACGGGCTGGAACTCCCGGATTCGGTGAGAGATGGACAACGCCTTACAGGAATGAGTGCCGATCAAAGTTCTTTTCCAATGACTGCTTCCGCATTCAAATTCAACCAATATGGCCAAAGCAGGGCTTGGGTCAGTGAACTGATGCCACATACTGCGGAGGTCGCGGATGAGCTTTGTTTTATCAAAAGCATGCAAACCGGGCAGATCAACCATGATCCTGCCATTACTTTTTTCCAGACAGGTCATCAGCTTCCGGGCCGTCCCTCGATGGGCGCTTGGTTGAGTTATGGATTGGGTTCGGATAATCAAAATCTGCCGGCTTTTATTGTATTGGTATCCAAAAACGCAACACAGGACCAACCCTTATATGCCAGACTTTGGGGAAATGGATTTCTTCCTTCCCAATACCAAGGCATCCAATTCCGATCCGGCAAAGACCCTGTACTTTATCTTGGCAATCCTGAAAATTACGACGGAAAGGACAGGCGCGAAATGCTAAATTACCTCAAATCATTGAATGAAGTGCAGTTGGATACTTATGGCGATCCTGAGATCAGCGCCCGCATCGCACAGTATGAAATGGCCTTTCGGATGCAGACCTCAGTTCCTGAAATTACAGATATGTCCAAAGAACCCGATTGGGTTTATGAGATGTATGGGGAGGAAAGCCGTGATCCGGGTACTTATGCCGCCAATTGCCTTTTAGCGAGAAAGCTCATCGAGAAGGATGTCAAATTTGTCCAGCTCTACCATCAGGGATGGGATCAGCATGGGAATTTGCCTGGAGGGATAAAAAACCAATGCCAGAAAACCGACCGGGCTACCGCAGCATTGATCAAAGACCTCAAGCAAAGGGGCTTGTTGGAAGATACGCTTGTCGTATGGGGAGGGGAATTTGGCAGGACAGTCTACAGTCAGGGCACGCTTTCTCCTGATAATTATGGCCGTGACCATCATCCACGCTGCTTTACCAAATGGATGTGTGGAGCCGGAGTGAAACCGGGTTTTACCTATGGAGAAACAGACGATTTTGGATACAATGTGGTCAAAGATCCGGTTCATGTACATGACCTGCAGGCCACTATTCTACATCTATTTGGGATAGACCACGAAAAACTCACCTATAAGCACCAAGGCCGTAGATTTAGGCTTACCGATGTAGAGGGTCATGTGGTAAAGGGGATTTTAACATAGAAAATTCCGAATATGACACAAGACCTGATTACTTTCATCGGAAGATTTCATCCACTTTGGGTTCACTTGCCTATAGGTTTTTTGATCATTGCAGTTTTTTTTAAGGCCTATCTGGCCTTGGGGAAAAAGCCAACCATGCAAGAAGCTGTAAACTTTTCTTTGCTTTTGGGTGCGATCAGTGCTTTTGTTGCAGCGGTTTTGGGTTTTATGCTTTCGCAATCTGGTGGCTATGACGGAGACCTTTTGGATATTCATTTGATAGCTGGATGGATTACAGTTCTTGTTTCCGGAATAGCTTGGTGGGTCAACAAGAATGAATCAAGATTTACCAAAAAGCTGAATTATGCAGTCATGGGCCTTATGATCCTTGCCCTTTCCATTACTGGACATTTTGGCGGAAGCCTGACTCATGGGGAAGATTATCTGACTGCTTATGCACCTTTTGGTGAAAAGCCGGAAGAGACCAAAGGTCGTGTATTGGCCAAGGTGGAGGATGCGGAGGTTTTTACAGATGTGATTCAGCCTGTTTTTCGAAGCAAATGTCAAAGTTGTCACCGACCTGGAAAATCAAAAGGAGAATTGAATTTGGTTTCCTATGAGACATTGCTCAAAGGGGGAGAAAACGGCCCGGTATTTATTGCGGCAGATGCTGGAAAAAGTGAGCTGATCCGTAGAGTAACGCTTTCTTCTGATCATGATGATTTTATGCCTGCCGAAGGGAAAAAGCCTCTGACGGAGGAGGAAATTCAAGTACTCATTTGGTGGATAGCAAAAGGGAAAGCAGATCCCAAAGTATCCTTGATGGATGCGGATGAGGAAATTATCGCTTGGGCAAAGCCTAGACTAAATATTCTTGGAAGAGAGAAAATGATAGCGGTAAGCATCGATACGGCTTATTTAAAAACCTTGGAGAAAATGGGTTTTCGGGTAAGAGTTCTCTCCCATGAAACAGGTGCGCTAGATGTCGTCTTGCCATCTGATGTGGCAAAGGAAAAAGCCACAGATCTATTGAAGGCACTTTTACCCATCAAAGAACAGATTTATTGGCTCAGTTTGGCTGGAACGGGAATCCAAGATTCTGACATGGCTTTGATTGGGCAGCTTTCCAATCTCAAAAGGTTACGGATCGAAAATAATCCCATCTCAGATTCCGGAATTTCAGCCTTGAGGAGCTTACCCAAAATTGAAAGTTTAAACCTGAACGGGACTAAAGTCAGCGAAGCAGGTTTGGAAACATTGGCTGAAATCCATTCTCTCAAATCACTTTACCTCTGGAATACAGCAATTGATCCTCAAGATGTAAAGGTGAAAAAAATAAGCGCTGCTGGAGTGAAGGTTGTTTTTGGAAGTTGAAATTGACCTGAAAATTCAGAATTATCAATAGATCAATATTTTTATGCGGACAGGAAATCAGTTAGCTTATTAATTGGGAGAATTAAGTTTAAAAACTTCCAACTCCCCATCGTTTTTGACAAAGAGAATCCATTTTTCATTTTTGACTTCAAGGGATCTGATATGTCTGATATCTCCCCGGATTCCCAATTTCCCATTTTCCATCAGTGAGAAATTTCCATCTCCCATACCTTTCAATGCCAAACCATAGCTTCCTTGGTAGGCACCAAAATAGGGTGAAACAGCAGTTATATTTCCCCCAAGAAGCAAATCAGAAATCCCGTCGTTATCCAAATCTTCTATCAGAATAGCGTGAACAGGTGCAAATTGGGCTTCTAAAGGAAGAGATTGAAAAGTGAATTTCTTTCCTCCATTATTAAGAAGAATCCCGGATTCGAATTTGAAGGCTTCGAAAAGTACGGCTTCTTTGAATTTGAAATTCCTGAAGATTTCCGCCACTGTTTTTCCGGCAAAATCCGAATGCCTGACAAAGTCTTTTTTGAGTATAGGAATCTGCTTTACCAGTTCATCCCTCGTGGCAACGGTATATTCTTTACCGCTATTATGGTAAGTCAGGATTTGCTCCAAACTGCCGTTTCCATCAAAATCCTTGACATACATTCTTACAGGAGCCTCAGAAGAAGCTTTTAAGCGGCTGTTCAATCCCAGATTTCCCAAGACCAAATCCGGGAAACCATCACCATTTAAATCTTCTGTTGTTACAGAATTCCACCATCCTGAAGTTTTTTCCAGTCCGAATTTTACGGTTTCATTGATCAATTTTCCTTCGCGCTGCATCCAAATGCTGATAGGCATCCATTCCCCAACGACAACCAGATCCATATTTCCATCCCGGTCCAAATCAACCCAAGCAGCGGATTTGACCATTCCGACGGAATCAAGACCGGGAGCAATTTTGAAAGTAATGTCAGAGTAGGAGCCTTTTCCGTAGTTCTTCAGAATATAGCTCTTTGGAAGTTTTCCATATTTTCCTGCGAAATTTCTTCCTCCTATAAATAGATCCTCCAAGCCATCGCCATCAAAATCATGCGGAAGCATAACGGAATATTGATTTTCAGGATCCAAAGGAAGTTCAATAGCTTCAGGAAATGTTCCCTTATCCTGATTGAGAAAAAGCCTATTTTGATTGGAAGGATTGGAGTCATTTTTTCCGTTCAGCAGAAGGAGATCTGGAAATCCGGTTATATCCCCTTCTAAAAAAGCGGCGAAGATGTTATCTGATTTTTGTTCTGCGTTGAAAATACCTTGTCTTGAAAAGTGGGATGTTTCTGTTTTATTTTGGACAAAAAGTGCTGATTCCTGTCCTTTTGCACCTCCGATGAATATATCCTCCAAACCATCCCCATTGATATCTCCGATTGCAAACCCGGGACCTTCATGGGAAAGTTTATGGGGCAGAAGAGGCTCTTTGTTGAAGTCATTGAATTCATCCTCAATGTGCCAAAAATCCAACCCTGTTTCTTTTGATGTAAGTCTTAGGAGTACAGAGGCGGATTTTTCCTGTTTGGGATTAGAGGTGTTTAAAGCATTTTCCTCATTCACAGTCAGTAGTAGGTTTACATCAAGATTCGAGAAGGTTTCACTTTTACCGGATGGCCAAAAAACCTTCAAAGAATCAAGGGTTTGAATATCCCCCAACCCAAGGTTGATTTCAGGCGCAACGGAAGATTGAAAGCCTCTGGCGGTAAAGTTTTCTTGGATGATTTTTTTTCCGTTTCCAAATGCCTCCACCTTTGTTCCTATTCCAAATTTATTGTTTCCCGTCCCTTTAAGCCGGATTTTAAGAAAAGATTGCTTTCCAATATTGGGAAGCTGATTTAGCCTGTTTTCAAATATTTCAGAGGATTGATTGATATTGTTCACGATCAAATCCAAGTCCCCATCATTGTCCAGGTCGGCATAAACCGCACCATTTGAAATCGTGGCTTCGGATATTCCCCAAGCCTTACTTACATTTTCAAAAGTCAGGTTGCCGGAATTTTTGAAAAAATAATTTGGTACTTCTCCGGGCGGCATCTGACCTGCAAGGTTCAGGTCGCTGATGTCTGGCTTTTGGACCAAACCCTCTTTTTCTTCTGGATTGGTGATGAAGTTGATATAATCCATATCATTGGGCCTTCTTGCGATCCCATTTGAAATGAACAAATCCTTCCAGCCGTCATTGTCAAAATCTGCAAACAGAGGTGACCAACTCCAGTCTGTAGCATTGACGCCGGCTAATTGGCCGATTTCCGAAAAAGTACCGTTTGCATTGTTGAGCTGTAGGCTATTTCTTGTGGTTTGTCTTCCATATCCGAAATTGAGTTTGAGCTGGTATATTTCATAACTGTCTTCACCTGCTGACATTTTTTGGACGATTTCATCCTCCGGCAACATGTCTAGGCTGATAATGTCAACCCATCCGTCATTATTGAAATCCGCCAAATCATTGCCCATCGAAAACCTGCTCATATAGGATAAGGCATCTTGGCTTGATTCTTTAAATGTCCCATCTCTTTGGTTGAGATAGAGGTAGTCGTTTTCATTGAAATCATTAGAGACATATATGTCCGGCCAACTGTCATTGTTGACATCAGCTATTCCGATTCCCAATCCATATCCAATTTGGCTTGAATAAATCCCCGCCTCGTTGGTCACTGGAGTAAATCTTAATTCTCCTTTTTCTGCATTGTTTCGATACAGTCTATCTCCTGCAGGACCGCTGTCCATAAACCTGAGAGAAGACCTACCATAGCTGTTTTCTGTGTGTACAGCGTGGTTGAGCAAGTACATATCCAAGTCGCCGTCTTTGTCATAGTCAAAAAATGCAGCCTGAGTACTGAATCCCTGAAAGTCCAATCCATACGATCCTGCACTTTCAGAAAAAGTTAAATCGCCATTGTTGATGTAAAGTTCGTTTTTGCCATTAACGCCTTTCCAATCTCCAAGCCTGCAGACATAGATATCCAAAAGACCGTCACCATTGATATCTGCCATGCTGATACCTGTCTTCCAGGGACCGATGGAGGCCACGCCACTTTGTTCAGAAATGTCCTCAAAAACCATGTTTCCTTTATTGAGGAAAAGTTTGTTGGGAAGCTGGTTTGCTGAAAAATAAAGATCCAATAGCCCGTCATTATTGATATCACCTACAGCTACTCCGCCACCGTTATAAAAATAGAGGTATTCAATGATATTGAACTCCTCTGTTTCGGTTAGTTTATTGATAAAATCAACCCCCGTTTTCTCTCTACCCAGACTAATAAAAAGTGAATCTTGTTTTTGAATCTCGGTTTTTTGGGAACATGAAATCAAGATGAAAAGCGGAAAGAAAAAAAATTGAAAACAGGAATATTTCATCAGATTTATTATTCATTTTTATGACCCTATTTTTTCAATTTACAGGATTTTTTTTTTCAGATTGGCTTTTTTTAAAATTTTTTTTGTGTTTTTTTTCTTCCCCCCAATCTTTTGAAA
>NZ_CDSBKL010000200.1:0-7508 GCF_977115555.1 Aquiflexum sp. | reverse complement strand
TGTATTTTGAAAAAACACTTTTGTAAGTTAATCAAAATTCTTTATCTGAGAAACGTACCCACAAAAGCACCCAATGACAACTACTTTGGAATATGAAATTCAAATCTTGTATATTCGTGGTCAATATCAACATGAGAATATTTATGCCAAGAATTATTTTTACTATTATTCTAATCCTTTCTTTTATTGGGTTATCAAGTGCCCAAGGATCTAGAGACCATATTTCGGGAGGTTACGGTTGGGGCATGATCTATGCTGAAAACGCAGGGATTTACAAATACATGGAATTCAAGATGGCTCCTGCATTTTCTTTTTCTTACAACAAAGAGATCTCGGATAAATTCGACATCAAAGCGACTCTTGGCGGTCAGGTACTTAATAGCGGTGAATTTAGACCTTTAAATACACCTATTATTATTGAATGGGGAAATAATGGTCAAGCCTATTACTTTAAAGGAATGAGTTACTTTGCAGATGTCATGCCAGTCTTCAACATCAACCCCAATTCATCAGGAGTAGGCGAACCTGTTAACTTTTATGTAGGTCTTGGTCTAGGTGCCATGTATTCTGAAAGGGCACAAAGAGTAATGCGTGATGGCGTTCTTGAAAACGGAATTTATGTACAGGGGTATGTGGAAAGAACTAATCAAACCACTACAGTGGCCTATATCCCATTTAAATTCGGTTTGGTTTCTAATTTTGAATATGATTGGGATGTTGGCTTGGAGATTTCCGCTATGTTTCTGACAAGTTCTGAAATAGATGGAAACAATATGAAAAACAAGCTGATTTATCCTGATGCAATGGCCAATTTCCAATTTATAATCAGGAGATATATCAATAGGTAATCTTGGATTTTTTTCCTTTAATGAAAAAAGCCATTGGAAAAATTTTCCCAATGGCTTTTTTGATTACAATCAAACAATTTATTGATTTCCTGATAGTTCATATTTTAAGGTTTTCCCTTTTTCCACTGCGGGCAGACCTTCTGTCATCCAAAGGGGTGCGGGTGCACCTTTAAGGTAATAATCAAAGAATTGAGACAAGCGGATTGAGAGGTCTTTCCTGTTTTTTCTCAACCTGAGGTTATGGTCTTCCCCGTTGTATTGGAGGAGCCAAGCAGGCTTATCCAACCTTTTCAAAGCCATAAACATTTCAATTCCCTGATACCAAGGCACGGAACCATCGTCATCATTGTGCATGATCAGCACAGGGGTGTTGACCCTATCCATGGTAAACAAAGGTGAATTTTCAATAAAATAAAGCGGCTTTTCCCAAAGGGTTCCTCCTATTCTGGATTGTGTTTGTTCATATTGGAACATGCGGCTCATACCTGTACCCCATCTGATTCCACCATAGGCTGAGGTCATATTTACCACTGGAGCTCCTGCTCCCGCTGCTTTAAACATATTTGTTTTTGTAATCAGGTAGGCAACCTGATAGCCACCCCAAGATTGGCCTTGAATAGCCATATTGGATGCATCTACAAATCCTCTTGAAACCAAAGCCTGAACGCCAGGAATGATACAGTTGTAAGCGCTCGGTCCCGGCAATCCCAAATCGTACTTGATATCCGGCACAAAAACCAAATAATCGTTACTTACAAAATACGGAATATTGATCGTAGAAGCACTTGGGGCAGGTGACCTGTAGGAGTGCAACCCATCTGAATTTCTTTCATAGAAATATACCAACATGGGATACTTTTTATTGGCATCAAAATCATCAGGTTTGAAAAGAAGCCCCTGTAGAGGGACTCCATCATTGGCTAGGTAATCTACCAGTTCCACAGATCCCCATTTAACCTGGCTTTGCTGTGGGTTTGCATTTGAGACGCGTTCCATAGATGACAAATCCATATCAGTGGCATAGATATCATTGTACTCCTGAAATGTCGATCTTCTGATAATCATTTTGTCAGAATCTTTAGCCTTTGTGAGACCTGAATATCTATGGTCTGTGAAAATAATGGATTGAGGAGGATTTATACCATTGATATCCCCTCTGAAAAACCCATTTTTCTTGTTCAATTCATGGAATGCACTCATAATAAAGGGCTGCGATGGGTCAATACTTTCCTCTTCATTGTCTAACTTTTCTAGTCTGAAAATTACTTGCTGCTTCTTTCCTTCTCCTTTTGTGAGATTGACAGGTTCTGCCTTACCTGTAGGGTCTATTTTCCAGATATCATACCTATCATAAATCAAAAAAGCCAAATCCCCCTTGATCCAACCTGCAGCACCGTTACTGGATGGCAAAGAAGGAGAATCATGAAGTTCATCATAAAAATTGCTTCCAATATTCTTTGTAAGGTTTTTGAAGGTTTTTGATTTGACATCAAAAGAAACCCAAGAACTGTCTCGCTCATTGTACCAATAAACATATTTTCCTTCAGGTGACATCCTTGGATTTCCTGGGACATCCTTCCGAATAAGAATTTTTGAACCTGTAATCAGGTCTACCAAATACAGGTCACTTCCGATCTGAATATCCCAGCTGAAATTTCTTCTATATGGGCTTTCGTCAAATCCAAGACCGTAATGGTTTTTTACTTTTTTATCGGTGACGATCTGTGGCGTCGATTCATCTCCTAACTGCGTGATGACTTTTGACTTCAAATTAAAAACGGCGAGATAAGATTTGTTTAGCTCCCTGTTTTTATTCCTTAACTGCATGGGCTGAATCTCTGCATCCTGCCATCCCCATATGTCAAGGCTTACCCTTTCTTCGTCAAGAATGGTCGAATCATCTTCATAATAGTAAGAAACATAATCTGGGGCAGTTCCAAAAAACAGTCGGTTTTCATCACTTGAAAAAAACAACCGTCCATTTTTACTCACCATGCCATTTACACCTGTTGTTCCTTTATCAGCTACTTTTTGATTTTTTTCTTTGGCTATGTCAAAAAGATAAAGGTCATAGTATGGCTTTTTTGATTTGGCAGAATCTTCTGTAGCCATAAAAGCCAAATACTTGTTTTCAGGGGAAAAAACCGCGGAAATATATTCCGTCTTTCCTTCATCAATAAGTTTTGAAACACCCGATTTGAGTTCCAAAACAAAAATTCCGGCATTTTTCAAGGTATCTTCCTCAGCTTTTGTATAAAATAAAAAATCTCCGTTTTCAGAAAAACTATAGGATTTTACCCTTTCAAATTCATAGGATCGGGAATTAGAAAAGTCTTTTACCAAGAGTCTAGTACCATCAGTTTTTTTAGGTTTCTCAGTTTTAGAATCTTTTACTTTTGTGGTGTCATCTGTCTCCTTCTTCTCTGCTTTTTTTGGTAGATCCTTCTCGAAATGAACAGCTAACCAATCCCCTTTTTTTGATGGGACGGAATAGGACTTCACCCTTGCCAATTTTTCAACTTCGCCATTTGTGAGATTCATGATAAAGATACTGTCCTTGGGCATGTCATCTCCTTTTTTCTTTTTCAGCTTAAGAAAACGAACTGAATCAGCTTGTGGAATGATTTTTCCTATTGCAAAATCACCATTGCTTGAAAATTCCCATTGACTGACCCGGGGTACAAGAAATCGCTGATCCGGATTCTGATGGGATACTATTTCAAGTCTACCGTCACCTTCTTGGGGATTGACGGTATAACCAATCCATTGGCCGGATTTTGAGATTTTTTCTGAAGAAACAGTTTCCCATCCATCATAATCCTGATGGGTCAATGCCCGCTTTTGCTGCCCAAAAGAAATTGTCGATGTGCAGGAAAGTATGGCAATGACATAGATTTTGATAAGTATTTTCATTTTTATCTGACTTTTGATATGATTACAATAAAAAGAAGAACCTCTAAAAATTCTTAAAGTTTTATTCTAATGGATTTTTGGAGGTATAAAAAAAGCCACAAAGCACATGTTGTTTAGGTGATTTTTTCCTTTACATGAATGCTTTGCGGCTTGTAAAATGGGGTCAATTGATCCGCCTAGTTTCCTAAAGTGAATTCTCTTTCGATATATCCACCCCTTGTGGAGAGCAATTTGAGTTTTCCTTTGACAGGTTCTTTTTGGTTTACCTTGACTTTGAATACCGCTTCTTTGGTTTCTCCTGCTTCAGTATAACCTGCATAAATTGTTTTCTCATACAAATCAGGAGTGGTAATCTGAACTTTGGCATTTTCAAATCCTTTGGTCAGCTCTTTGTCAAAATCCAACATCAAACGGTCCTCCTGGACTATTTTGACTCTTTTTGCCTGATCTAAAGCTACAGGGAGTTTACCGGAGTTAGTCCAAGAAACCTTGATTTCATAAGTATCCCCTGATTTGGTGATATCGACATTTTTGATTTCTATCTGCGGCAGGTCCATCGCCATTGCAAGGTTGAACAGTGACTGCTTTTTGATCCAGCTTTCCAATTGCCAAGGAGGACCATTTTGTCCGAAGAATTTTGGATGAGATCCGCCGATTTCCACCTCACCAAGCTGAGGATGGTCGAATTTTTCCCAGTTTTTGAAACCTCTTGATCCATTCTCCTCATCATCCCAACGCATGCCGTCGTAGTCATCACGCTGTCCGTCGCCGTCATAATCCTTCATGGCCCCATTGTTCCATAATTCATCCCCATACCAAACCGCTCCATAGTAGAAATAACCGAAATCTGGTCCGTGACCAAATAATGGACTTGGCTTTAAAGGATCTCCGGTCAGTCTGTTTACTTTTCCTCTTGTACTGTAGGTCTCATAAACATCACCTGCCCATGGATAGCCTGTAATAGTCATTCCAAGGCTGTCATAATATTCATAAATCAATCTGTCTTTCAAAAACATTGATTCCGCACTAGATGAAGTGGAAGGTGGTCTTAAGTGCATGGGAACCCTAGTATCAAGGGAATTAACCACTGAGATATTTGGATGAGAAAGAAGCCATAGCACTGTAGAACGGGTTTCGATCTCACTCAATGGATACTCTCCGGCCCCAAACTGGGTATATCCCCTGCCTGTTTCATCACCACCCGTATCCGGCCGCCAGTTTTCAGGGTAATTTCGGTGAAGATCCAATCCACCGATTCCATCTTCATTGTATTTTCCGTCTCCATCGTTATCAATCCCTTCAGTATACATCAGGTAGTCACCCTGTCCTTCGAAGACTCTTTTCATCAGGCGTCCTTTAGGATCTCTAGGATCAATAATGAGGTTTGCCTGCTCCTTTTCTTTGTCAGTTACGGCCTTTTTCCTCATCATGTGTATGATTCCATCCCCATTCAAATCCTCTTCAGGATCCTCATCCAATAATCCATCTCTATCAGTGTCATGCGGCCGGACAGTACTCCTGTTTCTTTGTTCTGAAAAGAGATACATCGTTGTCCCGTCAGGATTATTTTGAGGCCTTACATAAACTGTTTTGGTATCAATCAATTTCGTAATTGAAGGATCTTTACCATAATTTTCCAAAAGGTATTGCGTCAACCAAAATACAGATTCACTTGCAGTCACTTCACCACCATGCCTTCCACCCTCAAAATAGGCTGCGGGTTTATCGGTATGTTTCCCGGTTTTTTTATTTGTGATGGTCATTTGAAGAATCGGTCGTCCTTCATAGGATTTTGCCACTTCGTAGAGTTCGGTGATTTCAGGGTATTTCTCCGCCCATAATTTGTACCAATGGTACATCACATCCGGGGTATGGTAGATGTCAAAAGTCAATTTTTCACCAGGTGTATATTGGACTTCAGGAAATTCATATTTCTTGAAGAAAGATTGCCCATGTCTTTCACCGGAAATTGTATAAAACTTTGATTTTTTATCCTGTTCAGGCCATTTTTTCTCAGGAGATAGAGATACTTCCTGTGCTATCACAAAACTTGTTGAAACAAGCAATCCAAAAGCAATCAATAGTATGTTTTTCTTCATTACTGTAAAGGTTGATGATCAGGATAAAATTAGGATAAGACATCCCTCATTCCTAACCGCTCAAAAAAAATCCCCGTCAAATCAATAACGGGGACAATTAAACCGAAGAGTTAATCTGAATAAATATCAAAAACCCATTACAAGTTCAAAATCCATAGAATGATAGGAATTGAATCCGGGAACAGGAACGGCATCAGGCATTTTTCTCAAAACATAAGCTACTCTTTCTTTCAAGCCTTTATCAGCTGAATCATTGAGGATTTTATAACCTTTGACTTTTCCAAATTCATTAATTGAAATCACAACCCTCAGTTCATCAATAGCAGAAGCGCTCTTTTTTGTTCTGAAAATAAAAGGGGCATATGAATCGAGTAATGAAAAAGTCTCTTCAGGCCAAAACCAAGGCGCATAATCAGAACCGAATCCGTCAACTGGATCAAGGACATCAATTATCACATCACTTGTCAAACCGAAACTTTGGTTTTCTAAGGAAACACCTACAAAAGGTTTCAAAGAGATAAGCGCCTTTTCATTTTCCTTTGTGGTGCTATTAATTTCTTTGTCATTTTCATTTTCAGAAAAAACGGATTTGGCCTGAACCTGTGAACCTGCAAGTGAAACACTTACGAATAATGCGAGGATGAAAGAAAGTCTGTACATATGCGAGATATTTTTTTCAAATATACAGATAAAATATTTTTATATGCAAATTTTTGCATTTGAAATTTTTAAAAGGGCACAAAAAAGTCTTGCCATCAGCAAGACCCTTTTCAGAATATAAACCCAAATATAACTTTAGAGATTAAAAGTTTCTAAGATAAAAATGTCTCAAATAAAGTAAACCTTGTATTTTCCAACATTTATTTGATCAAAAGTCATAATACCCAAATATTATATAACTTCAAATCTAACCCACCAAAGTAACTTCATTTTACCGAATTTTACAAATTGAAAAATTTATTTTGCTATTTTTTAACTATTTCATAATTTGTGGGCACATATATTAACATAGCCTCAAATTAACCCGAAAAAAATGGACAAAATTTTAGATATTGACAATGTTGATCTTAAGATTATTTCATTGTTGAATGAAGATGCCAAGACCCCATATACAGAAATTGCCAAAAAAGTGTACGTTTCTTCCGGTACTGTACACGTGAGGATGCGAAAACTCGAAGATATGGGGATTGTAAAGAGTGCCACGCTCAATATTGACTTTTCGAAACTTGGATATGATATTTCTGCATTTCTTGGAATTTATCTGGAAAAAAGTTCTCTATACGATACCGTTATCGGAAGGCTAAAAGAAATTTCAGAAGTAATCAATGCTTATTACACCACAGGAAACTACAGCATTTTTGCAAAAATCATCTGTAAAGACACAAATCACCTTAGAACCGTATTGGATAAAATCCAAAAAGTAGACGGTATAGACCGAACAGAAACACTGATTGTACTTGAAGAAAGTATTAACAGACCAATACAGTTTTTTGAAAAATGAGTAAATAAATTGTCCAATGAGTGATCTTCGTCATAAAATTTGATTATTTAGATTAAATCCATTTTAATAAAAAGTATCATTAAATTAAGTTAAATTAAAACTATTATAATATTAAACGAAAATATTTAAGTTATTATTTTATTAATG
>NZ_CDSBKL010000199.1:0-7514 GCF_977115555.1 Aquiflexum sp. | reverse complement strand
TCATTTATAAATTTATCAACCTATACACAAACAAAGTACTCCTTTTGATCAAATCAGGGTATTGTTTCATATTGATAGTTTCGGCAGGGGAGTGCGCTCCCGTACCGGATGCGCCAAGTCCATCGATGCAATCTAGATAATCCGCCACATAGGAAATGTCACCTGCACCTCTAGAACCGGGGTCTCCAGCCCTAACTTCGCCAAAACCCATATCCATGCTGACCTGACTCAGGATTTTGACCAAATCCATATTGCCATCTGTGGGAGGCATCGAAGGTATCCCATCTTCAAACTCGATGCTTGCGGTAGTGCCATTCAGGTTTTGGGATACGATCTGTTTCATTTTTTTCCTCGTTGCTTCTTTTTGGGCTTCGCCTAGGAATCTTAAGTCCCCGGTAACAAAGGCTTCTCTAGATACAATGTTGGTTTTGCCCAATGCGGAACCTTCACCTGTATCCCCATCATAGCTGATATCCGAACCGCCAATGATTTGGCCGGGATTGAAGGTCAGGTACTTTTCTCCTGCCAATTCTTCTCTGAATTGGTTGAGAATTCTCGCTGCTTCATAGATAGCGCCGTAACCAACTGATTCCCTGAAAACCCCTGAAGAATGAACCTGCTTGCCTGTAGTCTTCAACGTCCATCCACTTGCACCTCTTCTGGCAATGGTGGCAATATCAAATCCCTGTGCAGTCTCGTAACCCAAAGCGTAATCATGTTGCTTGGCTCTCTCGACAAAGTCTAACCTACTGACCCAAGAAGGGCTTCCTGCATTTTCCTCATCTCCGGGAAAATAAACCGTAATGGTCCTGTCTTTCAGCAAACCCAATTCCTCCATTGCTTTCAATGTTGCGAAGATCATCACATTTCCGCCTTTCATATCATTAACTCCCTGACCTTTGGCTGTGGAGTCATTGATCATAGTAAAAGGATAAAACGACATATTTTTTTCAAAAACAGTGTGTAAATGGCCAATGAAAAAAAGTTTTTTCCCTTTGGTTCCTTTCCTTGTAGCCACAAAATGTCCGGCTCTTTTGAGAGAATCCGGTAATGTGACCCACTCTGTTTCAAAACCGATTTTTGCAAATTCCCTTTCGAAAACCCCGCCAACATCACGTACGCCCTGCATGTTGAATGTGCCTGAATTGATATTCACGACTTCTTCCAAAAGTGCCAGCGTTTCCTTGTAGTTTTTGTCAATGGTTTCTATCAGTTTCTTTTCGGTTTTACTGAGTTTTTGGGAAAAGGCATTGAGGGAGAGAAGGAAAATTGATAACAGTAAGAGTTTTTTCATATTGGGTTTAAGTCAAAATTGAATTTATTAATCTCCTTCCTAAGGAAAGAAAAATGGTTGGAGGTCAAAGTCAAGAGCTGAATTCTGTGATCCCGAAACTTCGGTCTTCCGACTTCCGTCCCTGTGAGCATAGGGGTTTAGGGTTCAGAAAATATTTAGCATACCAATGGATTACTCCACTACGATATCTGAAAACCAGATAAACTTGACACCGGCATCATTTTTATGTTCGGTAGCGAATTTGAGTCCTTTGAATTCTTGCTCATTTTCCCAAGTGATTGGCCTTCCCTCGAGGCCGTTTCCTCTTCTGAACACCCATTCTTTGATCAAATGATTTTCATCCAAAAACAAATCATAGGCATCTCCCGGGGTGTATCCGTCGATGTCATTGTATACAATAGTAAGTTGCGTGGTAGGCAATCCTGAAATCGGGGCTTTGGTATTTTCAATCACTGTGAATGTATAGCCACTGTCCCAAACCAATTGAAAAGGGAACATTAACCAATATTTGTCATTGATAAAACCTCCATCAGCTTTAGGCATTTCTTCTTTTGAAAGGTCAAGGCTATAGGTGTAGCTTGTGTCCTTATCTGCAAAGTAAACCGTCCTGTCTTTGATATTCCACTTCCAATTCCGTGTTACCAAGGTTTCAGGGTTTGGCTGCACATTCCATTGGTAGGCAATGGAGTTTATTTTGTCAAAATTCTCGAAGCCATATGCTTTGGCGACTTTCACAGGGAGGGTATCTTCTTCTTTTTTGGCACAAGAAAAAATAATGGTCAAGGAAAGCAATATGAGGGATAAGGATCTGGATTTCATAAGTTTTTGGTTTGAGTCTTATTGATTGAGTACCAATTTATTACTTTCTTTTGAAAAAACTGATGCCTTTCATGTATGATTAGCTCGTCTCCCTTTCCTCAGCCCATTTTCTGAGTTTTTTTCTTTCGAGCAAAAAATAAACCTGTTTAAAGATTGGTAAGACCCTGTTGGCAATCATTGTCACCTGAAATAGCCTTGAAGGATATATCCTTTTTTTTCCTTTCGAAACACCAAGCAGGATGTTTTTGACGACGGTTTTAACAGATTGGACAGGGTAGGCTTTTGGGATTTCTTTTCCTGCTTTTTTGAAAAAATCTGTTTCGGTAGCTCCGGGATAGACTAAAGTGATCCAATCCCCATCGCCTTCACTTCTGATGGTCTCCACAAACTGGTGCAGTGAAGATTTTCCGGCTGCATAGCCGGCATATCCGGGAACAGGCCAATAGGACATTGCAGAGGCTGTTATTACCAACTTACAGGGATTATTGGCCTGCATCTGTTTTAAAATCTTTGCTGTCTCAATAGGAGAGAGGACATTGATGTGAAACATTTTGATAAATGTTTCTTGATCGGTTTCTTCCCATGGTCCAAATCTTGCAAACCCGGCATTTGCAAAAAAGAGGTCAATGGTTTTCCAGTTGATTTGGATCCAATCAAAAATTGCATGCACGCTTCCGGGTTCGGTTAAGTCCAGGTTCAGGGTTTGGATTTGAGGGGATTTTTTGGAAAGTATGTCTAAACCCGCCTCATCTATATCTATGGCCAAGATTTTGTTGCCATTTCCTGAAAGTTGATAGGCCATTTCCAGACCAATCCCTGAAGCAGCACCGGTAATGACGATATGCTTATTGCTGATCGACATTTTGTTCGGGTAGAGGAAACTCCATTGTGAACGGATTTATCTTCACACAAAGCAAAGGTTTGAGTTTGCTGATGTCAGGGAAATAATCAGAATTCACTTTCATGGTTTCTATTTTGGCCAATTTACCCCAACCATGACCTTTTGGGTTGGTAAAAAATGTTTTGCCTTCCAATTCTTGGAAAAGATTTATTGGAAGGATTTTGGTGGTTGCAGGGAAAGGGATTCCGCCAGAACTGATCTTACAAAACAATATCGGATCTTCTTCCGATCCTACGCCGATGATTTCAGTTTTTCCGTTTTTTTGCCAGATAATGGGGACGGTTTCTTTTGGAATTCCCCATTTGTACCTGCCGTTTTGAGTGCTGGATTCCGAATCGACATAAATCTTGGTAATGGACTGTTTTTTATCGGGAAAGAATTTTCCGGGAATAAAGAGCAGTTCATTATAAGGACCAACAGGGGATTCGGTATACCTGACGAGCATGACATATCCGAGTCCCCCTTTGAATTTCCCTTTCAATTCGTCCTTTAAAAACCCGTTTTTTTCTACCCATTCTTTCTTGAACTTATAGGCAAGGATAATTCCTTCACCCTTCAGTTTCCAAGGTCCTGCAAAATAGTATTCGGGTTTTTTAGGGCCATTCATAGTTATCTTTTTGTAAGGATATAGTCTGTAGGAATCGGCTCGAGTCCTGCATTTCTTACCAACAACATCACTTGACCTCTATGGTAGCTCGAGTGGTTGATGATGTGAAACATGATGTCTTTGATGGTATTCTGGTATTCCTGGCCTTTAGTATTCTTATAAGTGATCAGCTTATCGAGTTCGTTGTTTTCAAGAATTTTTTTGGAGACAAGGTAATTTTCTTCATTCATCTCTGAGAAAACTTCTACAGAGTGGGTTTGCCAGACTTTAAAAAATGGCTTTTTACCCATGATCCTTGCATTCCAAACATGGTGTGCATTGATCATGTGGCTGTAAATTTCAATCGCTTTTTGTGGGAGGTTCGCTTTGTTTTCGACCAAAAGGTCAATTGTGGCATTGTTGCTCTTTTGGATATATTCCAAAAGGTCATGGATGGCAATTTTCATATCTGGGTATTTGATTGTTTTCCAGGTTTTCCGGAAGGGGTTTGAAATAGTATAGAGTCTATAGTTGGTAATTATTTTGCAATATTAGTTTTAATTTTAAACCAAGAAATGATTTTTTGATTTAATTGTAAGGAGAGGGACTGATAGAAGTCCAACCTCCGTCAACTACAAGATTTTGCCCTGTAATGTGTCTCGCTTCCTCGGAAACCAAAAACGCAGCAGCTTTTGCTATATCGTTGACATAAGCCGGGCGTCCCATCGGAGTGATTTTAGACCATGTTTTTTCGTATTCCGGATCAGAGGCAGTTCTGGAAGTCAATGTGGCCCCGGGAGCGATGGTGTTCACATTGATGTGATATTCTGACAATTCGATTACCAAATTCTTTGCCAACATTTCGATAGCGGCCTTACTCATTCCGTATGCAGCCAGATTTTTGTGGGCCTGATGGGCAGTGACTGAGGATGTGAAAAGGAGTGAGCCGCCGGATTTTTGCTTTTTCATAAGGTTTGCGGCTGCTTGAGCGAGGAAAAAGGTTCCTCCTGCATTGACCCGCATGACCTCCAGAAAATCAGTAGGTGAATATTCCAAGAAATTACCATAAAGGGTAATGCCTGCATTGGCTATGGCAATATCCAATTTCCCAAACTCGGTTTCTGCCAAATCCACCATTTCTTGAATAAATGCAGGGTCTCCTGAATCTCCCGAAATACCTAAGATTTTTCCTTTTGCATCTTTCAGGATTTCAGCGACAGCTTCTTCGGTCAGGCTTTTTTCGATGTCATTGAGGATGACATGATGACCTTTTTCTGCTAATACTCTGGCAATCTCCAAACCTATGCCTTGTCCGGCACCGGTGATGAGAGCAACTTTTCCCTGATTCTTCATAGGAAATACTTCTTTTAATGTGAATCTCTTTTGACAACAGGTCCTGAAGCTCCTTTGAGAAAATCAAAGTCCACACCTTCATGGGCCTGTGTGACATTCTGTATAAACATGTTGACATATCCTCTGTCATAGCCAAGTTGCAAAGGCTGGAAAGATTCCCTCCTTTTAGCCAATTCTTCGTTGGACACTTCCAAGTTCAAGCTGCGGTTAGGAACGTCTAGATGGATCCAATCTCCGTTTTGAACCAAGGCAAGATTACCGCCAATAGCTGATTCGGGGGAAACGTGGAGCACCACAGTGCCATACCCCGTTCCACTCATTCTGCCATCCGATATCCTTACCATGTCCTTCACTCCCTGTTGGATGATTTTCATTGGCAACTGCATGTTGCCAACTTCAGGCATTCCGGGATAGCCTTTTGGCCCCACATTTTTCAGTACCAAAACCGAATCCGGAGTGACATCCAAGTCCGGATCGTCCAGTCTTTTCTTGTAATCATCAATGTCTTCGAATACCACCGCCTGACCTCGGTGCTGCAGGAGGGAAGGAGTAGCAGCGGATGGTTTCAGGACAGCACCTTCAGGACAGAGATTTCCTTTGAGAACCGCGATTCCTGATTCAGGCTTGAAAGGCTTTTCCAAAGTACCGATCAGGTTTCTGTCCCAACATTCGGCATTCATCACATTTTCGCCGAGTTTTTTGCCATTGGCGGTCATTGTATCCAAATGCAAAAAAGAAGAAACTTCTCTCATCACGGCAGGCAATCCACCGGCATAGAAGAGGTCTTCCACAAAGTTTTCTCCGGATGGCTGCACATTGGCTATCAAAGGAATATGGGATGAGAATTTGTCAAAGTCATCAATATTCAGTTCTACTCCGATCCGACCAGCAATAGCCAAAAGGTGGAGGATGAAATTGGTAGATCCTCCCAAAGCGGCGTTGACCATAATCGCGTTTTCAAAGGATTTTCTTGTTAGGATGTCGGTCATTTTCAGGTCTTCCTTGACCATCTCTACGATTCTGATTCCTGACATGTGTGCAAGGACTTTCCTCCTCGAATCTGCAGCAGGAATGGTAGCATTGTCCGGTAATGCCAAGCCTAGGGATTCCACCATGGCGGCCATCGTAGAGGCAGTTCCCATCGGGGCGCAGTGTCCCTGCGACCTTGCCATGGCGGCTTCTGCTGCTGTGAAATCTTCCTGGGAGAGTTCCCCTTTTTTGAATTCTTCGGCAAATCTCCAAAGATCTGAAGTGCCGATTTTTCTTCCTTTGAATCTACCTGCGAGCATCGGTCCGCCGGAGACGACGATGGTGGGCAAGTTGACACTAGCTGCGCCCATGACTAGGGATGGAGTGGTTTTGTCACAACCACACATCAGCACCACACCATCCATGGGATTGGCACGGATGCTTTCCTCCACGTCCATGCTGGCGAGATTTCGGAATAGCATGGCGGTAGGTTTGATGGAGCATTCGCCCAAAGACATCACCGGAAATTCCAAGGGAAATCCGCCTGCTTCCCAGATTCCCCGCTTGAGGGCTTCGGCAAGATCGCGGAAATGGGCATTACATGGGGTGAGTTCGGAGTAGGTATTGCAGATGCCGATGACCGGCCTGCCTTCGAAAAGGTGGTGGGGAAATCCCTGGTTTTTCATCCATGCGCGATAGATAAAGCCGTCTTTTCCTTTGCGGCCAAACCACTCTTGGCTGCGCAATTTCTTTTCTTCCATGACAATGGGTTTATTGGTTTGAATTGGAGGAGAATTTAGGAAATGTTTTGGAGGAAAAGGAAAAGTTCTTTAAAAATGTTACCTGCGGAAACAAATGGTTTTGTGGCATTCAATTCATATTTTCTAATGCCGACGTTTTTCTTCTGATTTTTAAAAATGGAATGAAAAAAAGAGAAAATCACACAATTAGAATGGAAAATAGTCTCTTCTAAATCTCTAAGCCAATAAAGTACCCAATATTGTTTATCCCCATTCTTAATAATAATCCTTAGTTTTAAGCGTTTGAAGATTAGCACCAAGACTGGTATCCGTATTATGAAAAGTTCAACCCGTTTTCCGATTCTTTTGATCTTAGTTTGCAGTGTTTCTTTTTTTTCATGTTTTCCAATTCAAACTCCAAAAGAAGAAGTGCCTGTGTTTTGGAAACAGGCACTGAGTTTTCCAGAAGGACTTACACATGCCAAAGAAATCAACGGAAAACTATATGCTTCAGCGAAGACCAGAATATACAGTGAGGCGACACTTTGGGGTATTAACAAATATTTTGAACTCAGTCCTTTTTTACCTGATAATTTCTTCTATAGACTTCCCATCTCGGACCAACTTATGGCGACTATCAATTCCGGAGAGCTTTTTCTAATGCCCCTTGGAAAGCCTTTTAAAGAAGATGCCCTAGTCATCAAGATGACAGAACTAGATCGGGAATTTATTGATATCAGGCAACACGTTTATGGGTATGGGGATCAGATCGGAATTGATTCAAAGGGCAATCTTCTCATACCTTATAACTCATTCAAAAGTCTTGAATTGTTTAAATACACATTCCTTTGG
>NZ_CDSBKL010000198.1:0-7533 GCF_977115555.1 Aquiflexum sp. | reverse complement strand
GAGCCAACGACGGGAATTGAACCCGTGACCCCTTCCTTACCAAGGAAGTACTCTACCCCTGAGCTACGTCGGCTGGTAACATTCGCTCTGCTTTGTAAAAGCATAGAGCGGGAGACGAGGCTCGAACCCGCGACCTGCAGCTTGGAAGGCTGCCGCTCTACCAACTGAGCTACTCCCGCTTTTGAAATGCTGTGCAAAAGTAATAAATTATTTTGCAATTCACACTTTGTGGGGGAAACAGGATTCGAACCTGTGAAGACATAAGTCAACGGATTTACAGTCCGTCCCAGTTGGCCGCTTTGGTATTCCCCCAACTGATTTTTCCCCAAGAAAAAACCCAATTCGGGTTTTTGTATTCTTAACGGATGGCAAAATTATACCCTTTTCCTAAACATTCAAAATTATGTCTGAAAATTTCAAAGTATTTTTTGGATGCTTACATTAATTACATAAAAATCAGTGGTTTAATTTTCTTCAAGGTATTGAGAGAGAAAAAATTCCTCATATCTTTTGGCTAATTCGTCCTTTTCTAATGAAAACAATTCTTTTGCCTTATCCAATACTCCCGGCTCATCTATGAATCCAAACAATCCCATGAAGGCTCCGATCCTGACATAGTTGGAGGTGTTATCTTTGGCTATGGCATATAAATTATTAATTACTTTCTCCGTTCCTTCCCCGGGATTCTGCACAAAATATTCACTGTAATATCCGAGGAAATAATAAAGTGACTGTCCACTTTGCGCACTTAGGTTATTGTGAAACCAGTCAGATTTACCCGCTACCAGATTTGTGATGTAATATTCGGCTACCGGAACCAATAACCTGATGTTTTTCTCAGATTCAAATCTTAATGCTATGCTTTCTCTATCTACATTATTTTCATTTTCCAAATAAGCAGCCAAAGCAGCGCCTGCCACATAATAGGAAGGTTGTTCCATCCATTTCAAAAAGTATGGGGCGTATTTATCCGGATCTATCAGGCTTAACATTTCTATCGCTCCCTGCTTCACGGTATTTTTCGGATCTGACTCTGCCAATTCAAATAAGCGCTGTTCAAGACCGGAAATCTCCAAAAGCCAATCAGGATGCTGTGCAATATGCATGATGGCAGCTTCTCGGATCGCCCAAAATGGATCATTCAATGCACTTCCGACTATAGATCGGACTTCAGGATCTTCAGGATAAACATTTGCCAAGCTATCAAGCGCTTCAAACCTAGACACTCCAAGTGATGAAACATTAAACTGTTTTTTCCAATCGGCTGCTCCTCTTTTCGATTGTTTTTGGGCCAAAAGCTCCAAGGCCTCATCAAAATACAATTCCTTTACAGGAACTTTATTCTCTATCGCAAACTGCTGCCAAGCTTTGTCCAAGACCAATTCTTTTTCATATCTTTTTCCATCATGGTACCAGCTTACTTTGAAGGGGATTTTGTAAAGAGGTGAAGAAGTCAGGTCTTGTTTTTGTGAAACAGTCAGTAAAAGATTTTCAGGCTGACTGTAATCTACCTCATATTCCAAAGTAGGATGCCCTGAAGCTAAAAACCACTGATTGAAATACCAATTGAGATCCCTGCCGGTAACCTGCTCGAATGCCATCCTAAGGTCATGGACTTCGACACTGGAAAATGCATGTTTTGTCAAATAAAGTTTGATACCCTCGAAAAATGCCTCATCTCCGATATGCCTCCTGAGCATGTGAAGGATTCTCCCTCCTTTTGCATAAGAATGGCTGTCAAACATGTCCTCAGAATCATTATAATAAAACCTGATCAGATCGACCTGCTTTTCTTGGGATTCTTCAAAATACATTTCCATTTCAGAAATATGGTGCATATCAGCATCATCCTTTCCGTTTTTGTATTCGTACCAAAGGTATTCGGAGTAATTGGCAAACGCTTCATTCAAAGTCAGATTTGCCCAAGATTCATTTGTCACATAATCCCCTATCCATTGGTGAAAAAGTTCATGGGCGATGATCCCATCCCATTCAGAGTCAATCGCTCCCCTTGCATCCAGGTTCAGTTCTTCCATAAAAACTGAAATGGTGGTATTTTCCATGGCCCCCGAAACAAAATCCCGGACTACAACCTGATCATACTTTTGCCAAGGATAACGAACCCCAAGGATTTTGGAGAAAAACCCAATCATCTCAGGAGTGTATTGAAATACCGTTTTGGCACCTTCTTCGAATTCTTTCTCGACGTAATACCTTACAGGCATTCCTTCCCATTCGTCTTTGATCTCCACATAATCACCGACAATCACTGCAGCCAAATAAGGTGCATGAGGCAAGTCCATCACCCAATGGTCAGTTCTGGTCCCGTCTGTATTCTCCTTGCTTGATTTTAGAATTCCATTACTGATCGTCCGGTATTTTTTATCTACCGTCATTCGGATTTCCTGGGTCATCCTTTCATTGGGAGAATCTATGGTGGGAAACCATTTGGAATTATGTTCAGTCTCTCCCTGTGTCCAAATAAGCGTAGGTTTATTGGGGTCTTCTCCCCTTGGATTTATAAAATAAAGCCCTTTGGTGTCCGTAATGGCTGCACTTCCCAATTCAGGGTTTTCGTTTGGTTTGGCTGTATATTTTATTTTGACATTAACCGTGTCTTTGGCAGAATAGGTTTGCGGTAAATAAGCAGTGACTGTTTGTCCGTCATATCGAAAATTCAATGGAGTTTCATTTCCTTTCTCCATCAATGAAAAAACATGGATATCAAAATCCTGAGCATCAAGGACAAGTTCTTTTTGGGGATAAAAATAGGGCTTCAAAGTCAAGACAGCCACACCGTTTACCCATTCTTTTTCATAGTCAAAGGACAAATCCAAAGCTGTATGCAATAAGTCAAAATAACGGGTATCAGATCCTCTGTATGCTTCAATCTTATTTTCCAAAGCAGGAATCAAAGCCTTGATTGAGGAAGAGTCGATTGAGACAGTATCTTCTATCGCCTCATTGGTAGCCTTAATAGCCTTTTGAACCTCTTGATCGGCTACAGGTTTGGAACTTTGACATGACCAAATCAAGAAAACTGAAATGGCGAAAAGTGCCTTGGGTTTATTGAATACCATGAAAATGCTTTTTAAAGATTAATTGTATATTTAGCGCAAAATAAAGGAAATGTACTCAGTTAATATCAAGAATTCGGTTTTTGAGGTCGAAAAATCAAAAGAAATGGTAGCTGTAAACGGAAATATCCTTGATTGGGACATTTCTGAAATTCGGGAAAGCCATTACCATGTCATTTATAAGGACCAGTCATTCAATCTGGAGTTGGTAAGTCTTGAAACTGAAACCAAAACTGTAAAGCTCAAACTCAACAATAAATCTTGTGAAATAACCCTGAAGGATAAATTTGACTTATTGTTGGAAAAGCTGGGAATGAACAACCTGCAAAGCCAAGCTGCCAAGGAAATCAAAGCCCCGATGCCGGGTCTGATTTTTGATATCAAGGTCAAAGAAGGTGATGAGGTAAAAAAAGGTGATGCAGTATTGATATTGGAAGCCATGAAAATGGAAAACATCCTGAAATCACCGGGAGACGGAACAGTCAAAGCAATCAAAATCAAAAAAGGGCAAAGCGTAGAGAAAAATCAAGTCCTGATCCAATTTTAAGAAGTCAACGGTTTAGATTTCTAAAGGAAGGATTTATATTTGTCGGATTTATCAATTTACCAACCTGATTGAATTAGCCTTTTTCACATTTAAAAACCAACAATGAAGTACAAAAGAATATTGCTGAAACTTAGCGGCGAGGCGCTGATGGGAGAAAAAAACTACGGTATTGACTCCAAAAGACTAGAACAATATGCCCAAGAAATCCGACGTGTCAAAGATTTGGGAGTAGAAATCGCCATCGTCATCGGAGGAGGCAATATTTTTAGAGGAGTACAGGCAGAAAATGCAGGAATCGACCGGGTACAGGGTGATTACATGGGAATGCTTGCCACATTGATCAATGCGATGGCTCTTCAGAGTGCACTTGAACAGGGAGGAATGTACACCCGATTGATGTCGGGGATCAAAGTTGAAAGTGTATGCGAGCCATTTATCAGGAGGAGAGCAATCCGCCACTTGGAAAAAGGCAGAATCGTCATTTTCGGAGCAGGAATCGGCAATCCTTATTTTACCACTGACTCCACCGCAGCTTTGAGGGCGATAGAAATTGAAGCTGATGTCGTCTTGAAAGGCACAAGGGTAGACGGTGTTTACACTGCTGATCCAGAAAAAGACAAAAGTGCTACCAAATACAATACGCTTTCCTACCAGGAAGCCTACGAAAAAAATCTCAACATCATGGACATGACGGCGTTTACCCTTTGTCAGGAAAATAACCTACCGATCATCGTTTTTGATATGAACAAACCCGGCAACCTTGACAAAATTGTCATCGGGGAAGAAATCGGAACATTAATCACTTCAAACTAATCCGGATAAATTATGGAAGAAATTCAGATGTACCTGGAAGAAGCCAAAGAACTGATGCAAAAAGCAGTCAACCATACGGCTGCTGAACTGTTAAAAATCAGAGCGGGAAAAGCCATGCCCAATCTTTTGGATGGGATCATGGTTGCCTATTACGGTTCACCTACACCACTTCAGCAAGTGGCTTCAGTGACGACTCCTGATGCGAGAACACTTACTATCAAACCTTGGGAAAGAAACCTGATCAACGAAATCGAAAGATCTATCATCAATTCTGACCTTGGCCTTGCCCCACAAAACAATGGGGAAATCATCATCCTGACGATTCCACCTATGACAGAAGAAAGAAGAAAAAACCTGGTGAAGCAAGCTAAAAACGAATGTGAATCAGGAAAAATATCTATCAGAACGGTAAGGAAAGAAACAAATGAATCCCTCCGCAAACTTCTAAAAGAGGGTGCTTCTGAAGATGAAATCAAAAGAGCAGAAGATACTGTCCAAAAATTCACTGATAGTTACTCTACCAAAATCGATGAAATTCTAGTGAAAAAAGAACATGAAATCATGACGGTTTGATCAAATATAGAATTATTAAAAAAGGCTTCCATTTCAAAATGGAAGCCTTTTTTTATGGATTGCAAAATGGAAATCAAACAATGGCTTTCACCAACTCCACCAACTTCTTCCCGGCCTGATTGGCAACTGCCACCACCTCAGCATGGGTAAATTCTTTGGCGACTTTTGGAATGCTTTCATTGGTAATCACCGAGATCCCCAAAACCTTCATGCCCATATGATTGGCAGCAATAACCTCAGGGACAGTACTCATGCCGACTGCATCACCTCCGATTATCCTGCAGTACCTGATCTCAGCTTTTGTCTCCAACTTTGGTCCCTGCAAACCTATATAGGTTCCTGTTTTCAATTCTAATCCCAACCTATTTGCTTCCGATTTGGTCTTTTCCATCCAATCTATGTCAAAAGGCTCACTCATATCCGGAAACCTAGGCCCCAGCTTATCATTGTTCCTTCCCCTCAATGGGTTGTCAGGCAAAAGGCTTATCATATCTTCTATAAGCATCAAATCACCTGCTTCAAAATCCTCGTTTAATCCCCCGGCAGCATTGGTCACGATCAACCTTTCTACACCGAGCAGCTTCATCACGCGAAAAGGAAAGACTACCTCTGACATGTCGTATCCCTCATAATAATGAAATCTCCCACTCATTGCCATGACCGGAACTGCATTCAAGAAACCAAAAATCAAATCTCCACCATGGCCTTCAACAGTTGAAATCGGGAAATGGGGAATTTCAGAATACGCTATCCGCTCCAAAATTTTGATTTCCTCAATCAATCCTCCAAGACCTGAACCAAGAATTATGGCAGTTTTGGGCTTTTCTGAAATTTGAGAAATCAAAAATTCATATGCAATCTGTACTTTTTCCATGACTGTGATTTTGGAGATCAAATAAAAAATCAAAGCAATTTGACCAATTCCCGGATAATCAAGCTCATGCCGGGTTCAGCTTTGGCAGCACCCGCCAATACTTCGGCAAGACTTATTTTTCTGACTTTACCAGGTGAACAAAGGTCGGTGATCGCAGATATCGCAAAAACAGGAATTTCCATATGCCTCGCTACGATTACCTCGGGAATGGTACTCATCCCGATGGCATCTCCTCCGATTTTCCGTAGGTAATTGTATTCCGCTTTGGTTTCAAGGTTGGGTCCCTGAACTGCGGCATAAACTCCCTGATGTACTTTCAGACCGTTTGCAGCCGCAATTTCCAGACCTTTTTGGACCAAAGACAAGTCATAGGGCTCGGACATGTCAGGAAACCGCACCCCAAATTCATCCAGATTTTTGCCCCTGAGGGGATTTTCAGGAAACAAGTCAATGTGGTCATTGATGATCATCAATTCGCCTATCCCATAATCAGGATTCAAACCTCCCGCAGCATTGGAGACAAAAAGATGTCCGATTCCCAATTTTTTCATGACCCTGACGGGAAAGGTCACCTCCTTCATCGAATATCCTTCATAATAGTGGAATCTTCCCTGCATAGCCACTACAGATTTTCCTGAAAGCTTTCCAAGAATCAGTTTTCCTTTGTGGCTTTCCACTGTCGAGACAGGAAAAAATGGAATGGTGTCATAGGGGATTTCCAGTTCAATCTCTATGTTTTGGATCAGTTGACCCAAACCGGTACCAAGGATAATTCCTGCCTGAGGGGATTTGGGATAAAGATTCTTTATGTATTCATAAGCAGTCTGTATTTGCTCAGAATAGGAAATAGTGGATGTTGGTGTCATGGATTAAAAATTTCCCTAAGGTAGGGATTCTGAATTTATTTGAAAGTCATACATGTTTGACAAAAATATGGATTGGGAAGATTGGAATTCAGATCAAATACTATTTTATGTGTTTTCTTCTCATCCAAAATCAATGACTGCTACAATTCCTGATTGAGAATTTCACCCATCTGCCAATTTTTTTTTCAAATCCCGACCAACTGTTTTCCCCATACCCTCCGTAATGGTTTAAATTCAAAAATTTTATGTTCCACAAAACTGAAAACAACATGTTAAAGAAAATTTTAATGGCTTCCATTTTTATGGGAATAATCAGTGGATGCCAACAGGAAGAGGTTGTACCAATTGATGATATTTCTGTCACCGAAATAACTGAAGATGACCTTCCCCTATCTGCCACGACATTTATTGCAGAAAATTTTGAAGGGGAAGTTGTAACCACTGCTTTCCGGATTTCGGATGGAAACGAAGTGTCATTTGAAGCGAACTTAACCAACCAAATGAATCTGGTATTTTCAGAAAATGGAAGAATCCAGGCCTTCGGTGAGGACGGGGCCGAAGTAGACTGCGAAGGAAGACATAGAAGAAGGGGTGGTTTTGGCCGTCCTCCAAGAAGGCCGGGAGAAGATGGACCGAAGCCAAATGTGATCGATCCTGCTGATTTACCAGAGGCTGCAAAAGAATACCTGAGAGAAAACTATTCCGAAAATGAAATAATAAAAGTCATTTTCATTGAGCGGGATGAGTTGAACCAATACCATGTCCTCGTCAAGGAAATAGGGA
>NZ_CDSBKL010000197.1:0-7563 GCF_977115555.1 Aquiflexum sp. | reverse complement strand
CTCCTCTGTCGATGTGACAAGGAGAAGTCTTTTTCTGCAAAAATCCATCAATGAATCCTGTCGATTTCTTCCTGATTAGAATTTAATTCAATACTTCGCCGGAACCCCTTTACCAGGCAAAGATTTTTGTATAAACTGTCTGATGTCCTCATTGGAAGTTGCTAAGTCTTCAGCTCGGAGATACATCATGTGTCCACTTCTATATCCTTTGAAGATCAATCTTTCTTGCATTTTTCCTGCAGGGTCCATTTGCCACATATTATATTTGGCATTGAAGTAATCTGTTCCGCCATCAAAATACCCTGATTGGGTCATGACATGCAGATATGGGTTTTGCAGCATGGCTTGAGCCAATTGGTTTCCTGTATTTTCATTGCTTCTATCCCAAGGATTCACCGGACCGAAAAGGTTGTAGGTCAGATCTGTATTGTATTTTAGGACATTCTTTGCGTAATAATTCATAGCCGGAGAAAAAGCGTGGTTCCATGCTGTGAGGGCAGGATCATAATCAAATCGCTCTCCCGCATCTGTTTGGTCGATTCCTCTGTACCGGCTATCCAATCTGCCAACAGTTAATCCTTTGTCCCTTAATAATTCTTTCCAAAAGTAGCTGGTGGGTACAGCCAAAGCAAATTGCAAAATGACGTCCTCACTCAAGCCGGAGTAATAAGCCATTTTCTTGGCAACTTCTTTTCTGACTGAAGGATCCAAAGAACCTCCCTTTGAAATCGCAGGAATCACTACGTCCAAGGTGTATTTTTCGACTTCCGGTAAAATGCTGTCTAAGTCCCTGCTTTGCAAATCCGCGGGAAGTGCCTTGTGGTACCATGCAGTTGCAGCGTAGTAAGGAAGGTAATTTGCTTTTGCCACTGGCCCGCTTCTATCCAATCCCATTGGTGTAGGTGACACTAAAATAACGCCGTTGAAGTACATCCAATGGGCATTTTGTAATTCATGAACCAAACCTGCTACACGAGTAGTACCATAACTTTCCCCGATCAGGTATTTTGGTGACTGCCAACGGTTTTGTCTGGTGACAAAAGTTTTGACCCAATCCGCCAAGTATTTGATATCTGAATTGATCCCAAAGAAAGTGGAACGGGGTACTTCCTTATCCAAAATCCTGGAATAACCTGTATTCACCGGATCAACGTACACGATGTCCGCCACGTCCAAGATCGAATGTGGGTTTTGCGTGACACCATAGGGCTGTAAAGGATACCCTTCATCATCTATATTCAACTTAAAAGGGCCAGTATAGGCAAGGTGCATCCATAGCGAACCTGATCCGGGACCACCGTTAAACGAGACCACCAAAGGCCGGGATGCCTTGTCAGTGATATCGGTCCTCTCGTAATAAGTATAAAACAAAGTGGCAATGGGTTTGCCATCTTCGTTCCAGACAGGCATAGTACCTGCGGTGGCTTTGTAGGGAACTCGCTTCCCTTTGATGGTAACCTCCCCGTTAGTAACGGAGGATGATTCTACTTTTATTTCCCTGGTTTCCTGTGCAAAAGCCCAAGAGAGGGTAAACATCAAAAGAACTGCTGTGATTAAATGTTTTTTCATGATGATATAGGCTATTTTCACTCGAAATATAAGTGAAATCAAAAAACCTTCCTTATGATTTATATCAAGGGATTTTTGAACAGGATAAGTGGGCTTAGCAGGGAAAGAATTGTTTGGGGAAAAAATTGAATCACTTACATTCGCAGCAAATACCTTCGCAATTGGAAAATCTAGAATTGGAAATCTTATTTCAGGACGAATTTTTTATAGCTGTCAACAAGCCTGCAGGAATGTTGGTGCACCGAACAAATATCGCCTTTGAAGAAAATGTTTTGATAGCAGAAAGGCTGCTAAGAGAACAGACCGGAAAAAAAGTTTACCCACTTCACCGCATTGACAGACCCACCTCCGGAGTTTTGGTATTTGGATTGTCATCAGAAGCAGCTTCGCTTGTCCAGCCTTTGTTTCCAACTGACGATGTAAAAAAATATTACCTAACAGTTGTCAGGGGATATATGTCTGAAAATCATGGGATTATTGATCATCCGCTAAAGAAAAAACTCTATGGGGATTTACAGGATGCAAAATCAGAATATTGGTCAATATCACAAAATGAAATTCAAATTGCATCTACTTCCCGATATCCTACAAGCCGCTATTCACTTTTAAAAGTACATCCCCATACGGGTCGCATGCATCAGATCAGAAGGCATTTGGCCCATGACAGGCATTATGTGATCGGCGACAGCACCCACGGGGACAACAGACAAAACCATTTTTTCAAAAACACCTTTGGGATGGAAAACCTCCTGCTTCATGCTTGGCAGTTTGAGTTTGTTCATCCATTTAATAAAGAACCCATAAAGCTACAGTCCAGAATTCCGGATTATTTCATAGACATCTGCAAGAAATTAGGACTTTCGGTTCCCATATAAAAATTGAAACCCAAACCCATTTGATTTTTTTACGCTGTTTTTCTATTGGAAAGGAAAATAATGATAGCTGAAGTCATAAACATGATCAAACTGTAAATGGCTATTGGAATCGTCATTTCAGAGTTTTTAAGCAAAGTGGCAGCAATCATTATTCCCAAAGTCCCGTTTTGGATGCCGGATTCGATGGCAATGGTAATGCTTTGTCTTTTGGACAAAAGAAAAAGCCTAGCCAAGAAAAACCCCACAGTCAATGTCATAAGATTCAGTATTAAAGTAATAGGCCCTGATTGAATGAAATATTCTACCAAGTTTGCCCTTTCCTTCAAAATGGCGGCAAAAAGAATAAGTACAAAAAATACTGCTGAGGCGATCCGGACGGGTTTATCAGCTTTGTTAGAAAGTTTGGGAAATTTATTATGGAGAAACATCCCTATAGAAACAGGAACAACCGTGACCCCGGCGATCTGTATGATCGTCTCCATCACCGGCAAAGTGATACTTCCCTCCTCTCCAAAATGAGAAATTGCAAAATTGATAATAATCGGAATGGTCACTATAGTAATCAATGAACTCACGGCAGTAAGACTGATAGATAGGGCAGTATCGCCTCTAGACAAGTGGGAAATCAGGTTAGATGTAGCACCACCGGGACAGGCCGACAAAATCATCACACCGACAGCCAAAGCACCAGTCAAACCAAACAGCTCAATCAAAGCATAACCAAAAATAGGCAAAAGAATAAGCTGGTTTGTAAGGCCCAAAACCATTGCCTTAGGGTAAACAAAGATGTTTTTGAAATCTTTAACAGTCAAGGACAATCCCATCCCAAGCATGATAAAGGCCAAAGCCAAAGGTAGGAATACGGCGGTGAGAACGCTGTCTTGCATATAATTTTGGGTTTATGGGGAATTTCTGGATAAATCCTCAAAAATATAGGAATTTTAAATTGATTTGGAGAATGGATTTGTCGAAAATCATTTTTCAAGGCATTTGGCTTTCTGAAATGAACCTTGAAGTTTTTTTCTGAATAAACAAAATCAAAAAATATTTCCCTTCAAAACATTCGGATTGCTTGTCCGTTCCTACTTTTGGAATCTTAACTTTCCCATGATAAGAATTTACCTCATTGTATTGATTTCAGCTTTTTTTATCCGTTGCACAATGGATGATGGCTTGCCTGCCAATACCCAACTATTAGAAAATCCAGACCTAGCTTCATCGGATGGATCAATTTCTCCATGGATGGCATTTTCTGAACCGGGTTTTACCCTTGGTTCAAGTACTGAGGTTTTCAGATCTTCAAATAGGTCTCTTTTTATAGAAAACAGGGATAGTCTTAATACCAACTCAGGGACGTGGAGACAATCTTACAATGGCCCAATGCCGAGCAAAGGGAGAAAATTGGTTTTAAGGGCCTTTTTGAAAGGAGAAGATGTCGCTTTAAAGGGGGCCGAAAGCAATGTATATATTTCAATCAGGGCATTTCCTGTAGAAGACAGCAAAGGCAATACCTTTGGAAGGTATGTGACCACTCAAAACCAAATAGGGGTTTCTGGAACATTTGACTGGACGCAATTGAGACTTACGCTACCCAACACGCCTGAAGAAGTTGATAATATTGTTGTTTACTTAGTGATGGGTTCACGAACCACAGGGAAAATCTATTTTGACGATATTACCCTGACTGTGGAATAATCAGCGAATACCCTTTTCGGGATATTTTCCGGTAACGGTTCTACCAAAAACTTTCATCTCTTCAATCTGCTCATCCATATTTCCATTTGGATAAATAATTGGACCGATTCCCGCTTCCTTCTTTTTATAATCAAGGTAGCCGATAACAATCGGAACATTTGCTCCTAATGCAATGTGATAAAAACCCGTTTTCCATTTAGGTGCATAGCTTCTTGTGCCTTCGGGGGTCACCATGATTACTAGTTCCTCGGATTCTTTGAGCATGTTGATCATTGCCTCAGAATAGGTTTGTTTTTTTCCTCCCGGAATTCTTTTGCGGTCAATGGCAATTCCTCCCAAAACCTTGATCAACCAACCCAAAGGTCCGACCATCGCTTCCTTTTTGATAGTAAACTTGACCGGAATATCCATTAGAAAAAATGCCGATCTGGCATAAAGCAAATCCCAGTTGCTCGTATGGGGAATGGCTATCAATACTGCTTTTTTGAGGTCCTTTGGCCAACCTACATTGAGTTTCCAGCCGCTTAACCAAAAAACTATCTTTGACAAAAACTTCATCATGCTTTTACTGGTTTTTTCTTTTTTTGACTCAACTCCAAAATAGACTCATTCTCTTTTATAAACTCAATAGCTGTCTGGTATCCGGCATCAAAGATATCTTTTGCCTTCTTGATATCAAACACACCATATCGGGCAAGCCCAGGTGGTTCTATGAAGTAGTCACATTTATTTTTTCGACTATATACGTTGTAATTCATCGACATGATAACTGTTCTTTCGATCAGACTCTTGATGTTTTTGATATTATGCTCTACCTGAAGGCAGTTGCAATTGACCCCGATGATCGCATCACAAATCCCGTCAAGGGGTTCAACAGGGAGGTTATTCAAAACTCCCCCATCTATATAAAAACTTTTATCTATTTCCATAGGATCAAACATTCCCGGAATGCAGGAAGAAGCCATTATAGGTTTGATAAGTTGTCCTTCGGAAAAATACACCACCCTAGCCCTTTTGATATCGGTAGCAGCTACTGTGAGTGGTATTTTCAGCTTTGCAAAATCATTGTCAGGAAAGTATTTGAGGTAGAGTTCCTCAACAGAATCCATTTTCAAAATGCCGGTCCAGCTGATTGCAGGTCTGAGAAATTTGAAATAATTGGTTTTAACGATGATCTCAAAAATCTCATCGGGCGAATTTCCTGAGCAGTATAAGGCCCCGGCAATGGCTCCGGCACTGCTGCCACTCACCCTATTTGGGAAAATATTATATTCGTTGAGTCCTTTCAAAACCCCCAAATGGGCTACTCCGCGTACTCCTCCTCCTGAAAGTGCAATGCCGATTTTTTTTTCAGAGTTCATTTAGAGAAAATGTTTGGTCTAATTTTACACCTTTTTCTGTCATTTTCACAGTACAACATTCATGAACGGGATCATGCTCCAAGAATAGGACATAATTGTTTTTGGCTGCCTCCTCCAAAAACAACCTTTTCTCCTCCAAAGTCAACAAAGGTCTCGTATCATATCCCATCACATATGGCAAAGGAATATGTCCAACAGAAGGGAGTAAGTCTGCGACAAATACAATGGTCCTTCCTTTGAATTGAATCATAGGCAGCATCTGTTTGTCGGTGTGGCCATCCACTGTCATGAAAGAAAAACCTTCAAATAATTCTTTTTTAGCTAAATCAAGGAATTCCAACTGACCGCTTTCCTTCATCGGCACTAAGTTCTCTTTGAGAAAAGAAGCTTTCTCCCTGCCATTAGGATGGATGGCCCAATCCCAATGGGCTTCATTGGACCAATATTTTGCATTGGGAAAAGTCATTTCAATAAGGTTTGGATCTCTGTCTTTATATTTTACTCCACCTCCACAGTGATCAAAATGCAAATGGGGCAAAAAATTATCTGTGATATCAGAGAAATCGAAGCCTTTTGATTTAAGAGATTTTTCTAAACTGTCATTTCCATGGAGGTAATAGTGGGAGAAAAATTTGGCATCCTGCTTGTACCCTATGCCATTGTCAATCAATACCAGTCTATTTCCCTGCTCTACCAAAAGGCAACGCATGGCCCAAGGACAAAGGTTATTGTCATCAGCCGGATTGGTTTTGGACCAAAGGGTTTTGGGGACTACTCCAAACATCGCTCCTCCGTCAAGTTTGAAAAATCCGGTATTGATGACATGTAATTTCATAAGCAAAACGGTATAAAAAAATCCCACGAAAAAGTAAAGCCGTTATTCTTTAGAAGAAAAGCTGTTTCCTTTTTGTGGGATTCAAGATTAATTTTATTCCTCAACAACTCCCATAGCGCAGAATTTTTCAATTCTCTGATCAATGCGCTTCTCAGGTTTGATTTTATCAAGTTCTTTCAAGGCTTCCAAAATGGTTGCTTTGATGGTTTTTGCCATGGTTTTCATATCCTTGTGGGCACCTCCAAGCGGTTCGGCAATGATACCATCGATCAGGCCATTGTTTTTCATGTCTGGTGCTGTCAGTTTCAAGGCTTCAGCAGCCTGTTCTTTGTAATCCCAACTTCTCCATAGAATCGAAGAACAGGATTCAGGAGAAATCACCGAATACCAAGTATTTTCCAACATATATACTTTGTCTCCGATCGCGATGCCCAATGCCCCACCTGAGGCACCTTCACCGATGATGATGCAGATGACAGGTACCTTGAGCATAAACATCTCCTTGAGGTTCCTAGCAATGGCTTCCCCCTGCCCTCTTTCTTCTGCTTCCAAACCTGGAAATGCACCCGGAGTGTCAATCAAGGTAACGATTGGCTTTCCAAATTTCTCAGCCATTTTCATTAGCCTGAGGGCTTTTCGATATCCTTCCGGATTGGCCATACCAAAGTTCCGCTCTTGACGCTGTTTGGTGTTGCGGCCTTTTTGCTGCCCGATAAACATTACCGTACGGCCGTCAATATCTCCCAAACCTCCGATCATGGCTTTGTCGTCCTTTACAGTCCGGTCACCATGCAGTTCAATAAAGTCGTTGGTGATCTCGTAGATATAATCCAACGAATATGGGCGGTCAGCATGACGGGAGAGCTGAACCCGCTGCCACCTGGTCAGGTTTTGGAAAGTTTCTTTTTTCAAAGTCTGAATTTTATCTTCCAATGACTGTATATCAGGAGTCAAATTTATATTCCTTCCTTTGGCCAAATCCTTCATTTCCTGAAGCTTGGACTCCAAATCAGCAATTGGTTTTTCGAATTCTAATAGCATAATTGGTTTTTTTGACTGAGACAAAGATAAAAAGATTATTGCGAAGAAAAATTATTTGTATTTGAAGATCATTGTTTATGGGATGATTGCAAAATTTTCATCAATGCCGGTACAATTTAAGGAAAACTTAATGGAGTAAAAATGAAAAAAGCCCCAGATAAAATCTGAGGCTTTTGCGGAATGGACA
>NZ_CDSBKL010000196.1:0-7586 GCF_977115555.1 Aquiflexum sp. | reverse complement strand
TGGTAATAATTTTTATGTTGTTTCATAGGTTAGTAATTTTCTTCCAGGTCTGGATTTTTGTCATTTACAAAATCAATCAGGAACGCCATTGCAAATAAACCTTGACCTATTGCCAATAACACTAAGGGTCTACTGAATAGCCTTACCTGTTCTGTGATCACATCAACCATTTCACGGATTGACATTAACACAGAGAGAGTGAGAACTGCAATCATAATTAGGATTTGAACCCGTTTTTCTGTGATTCCGCTGCCTGCCAAATAGATCAATGAGAGCTGAAGTAACAGGTATGGAAGAAAGAAATTTTCTTCCTGTTTGAACAGAACTCCCTGAGGAATAATCCAGAAACCTGATTTTAGCAAAACCAGGATGCAGGCTAAAGTGTAGGTTATTGAAAAACCGATCATAATATTTCTGAACATGTCTTTATGGATTTTTCAGGGGTATTGGATTTGGAAAGACTTTCAGATTCTCTTTAGCAAAAAGGTTTTTGTGATAAAAAACCAGGAACCTACCAGTTGAAGCGTACTTTCATTTATGATGGTAATCTCCCCATCGAGTTCAAAATTCCTGTTGGCAGGCTTGACTTTTCCCACATACATTTTCTTTTCAGGAAAATACCTGAAGCCAGTTAGAGGTTCTTTGTTTACCATTGCATGATCAGAAGATTTGATAATCTTACCGGAGAGTGCACCGGAATTGTCCCTGTAAATCAGAATAGTGGATTGGGAAAGATCTTCGGCATACCAATTTCCTTCGATTGATTTTTCCGGTGATTGGGCAAAGAGAGTCATGGTGCAAAAGAAAAAGACATGCAGAAATAGAATGAATGGTTTCATGGTTATGATGTTTTTTTATAGTTTAAGATTGCCCAGGAGTTGAAGAAAACCGCCATTCCACCAATGATCAAAAACTGCCGCCCAAGGTCAGAAAAGCCTGATCCTTTCAAAACAACCATCCTCATTACTTCTATAAAGTAGGTGACAGGATTGCATTTGGCTATCAGCTTTGCCCATTCCGGCATACTTTCTATCGGAGTAAAAAGCCCGCTCATCAACAAGAAGATCATCATACAGAAAAATGCCAATGACATAGCCTGTTGCTGTGTGTTGGAATAAGTAGAAATGATCAGCCCAATCCCAAGTAATGCAATCAGGTATATCCCCAAAAAACAATACAGCACAATGACAGAACCCATTGGGACGATGCCATAAACAAACCTTGCAATGATGAAAAGCCCTATTGAGAAAATGAATATTCCGATCAACCAAAACGGGATCAGCTTTCCCAAAATGAAAATATGTTTTTTGATCGGGGTCACATTGATCTGTTCTATTGTCCCAACCTCCTTTTCTTTGACGATATTCAGGGCACACATATACGCCCCTACCATGGTCACCAATACCACCAGAATCCCCGGTACCATAAAAAAAGGATAATTCAGATAAGGATTAAACCAATTCAGGGTTGCAATTTCGATGAATGGTGAAGCATTCATTTGCGGTTGTTCCATCCGCTGAAGGCGGATATCTGAGTTATAATCAGAAATAATCCTTCCCAGATAACTGCTGCCGACCGAGGCTTTTGTACCGTTGATGGCATTGACCGCTATAAACAGTTCTCCTGAGTTTTCACGGATCAGATTCTTCTCAAAATCCTGAGGAATTTCCAAAACCAGATCAGAGTTGTCATTTTCAAACTCTTGGAAAGATTCATCGAAAGAGACACTGTAATCATTCAATTTGAAATACCCTGAAGCGATAACTTTATCGATAAGTTTTTGAGAAAAAGTTGACCGGTCATGGTCTACGATAGATATATTGATATTCTTGATCTCAAAGTCTGCAGCCAATGGCAAAATCAATAACTGGATAATCGGCATCGCAATGATCATCCTTAGGATCAAATCATTTCGGAATATCTGGCGAAATTCCTTTTGGAGTAAAAACATCAATGTTCTCATGATAGCCTTATTTTAAATTTCTTGATACTGATGGTCAGTAATACAACCGTCATCCCTGCCAGAATAAGGGTTTCTTTCCAGATTTCGGAGAGACCCAAGCCTTTGATCATGATGGACTTGACTGTGATGTAATACCATTTTGAAGGGACTATATTGGCGAAGAGCTGAAGCCCCTTTGGCATGTTTTCGAGTGGAAACATAAATCCCGTGAACATCATAACCGGCAAAAGCATACCCATCAGGGAAATAAGCATGGCAGCTTGTTGGCTGTCAGTGGAATTGGAAATCAGCAATCCAAGAGACAATGCACAGAGGATAAGTAAGGAGCTTTCGAAATACAAAAGACCTATGCTTCCATTGATCGGCATGCCCATCAATGTGGTACTCAGTACGAGAATCACGGTAAGGTTGATAATGGACAGGAAAAAGTAAGGAACAGCTTTGCTGACAATGACCAAGATGGGGTTGAACGGGGAGACCAAAAGCACTTCCATGGTTCCCGTCTCTTTCTCCCTTACTATGGATACAGAAGTCATCAGCACACAAACCAACAATAAAACCAATGCCATCACCCCCGGAACAAAGTTGAATACTCCCTTCAGTTCAGGATTATAAATCATCCGTACATTGGTATTGATCTGCAGCGGTGCCATCGTCGATTTTGTCAGTTCCCTCTGATAATCCTTGATGATGCTCGACGCGTAATTGGTCAGGGTATTTGCAGTGTTGGGATCAGAAGCATCAGCAATGATCTGGACCTGTGCTTTATTGGTATGTAGAAGATCGTTGTTGAAATTTGATGGAAAGACAACTGCCAGTTTTATATCTCCTTTTTTGAATGCAGCTTCGATTTCGGAATGGCTGAGGCTCTGGTTTTGGATTTCAAAATTTGTGCTTGCGGCCAATTTTTCGATGATGCGGTGGGAAGCCATGTCATTGGCGTAGTCAGAGACCACTATCTTGGAATTTTTGATCTCATTGGTCAATGCAAACCCAAAGAGGATAATCTGGGCGATGGGCATTCCAAACAAAAGAAGCAGTGTTTTCTGATCACGGAAAACATGGTAAAATTCCTTCCTTACAAATATTAGAAACTGTTTCATGGCTAATCGGCTTTTCTTTTTGCTCCTCTTGCCAATTCAAAGAACACTTGATCCATTGAATCAGCAGAAAATCGTTGTTTTAATTTTGTGGGGGTATCCAAGGCCTTGATCACGCCGTCGACCATCATGGTGATGCGGTTGCAATATTCGGCTTCGTCCATATAATGCGTGGTCACGAATATAGTGATCCCCCTATCGGAGGCTGCGTAGATCAGGTCCCAAAATTGACGTCTGGTGACCGGATCTACTCCTCCTGTCGGTTCATCCAGAAACACGATTTTTGGCTCGTGCAGAATGGAAACCGAGAATGCTAATTTCTGCTTCCAGCCCAAGGGCAGGCTACCCACCAATTTTTTTCGGAGGTCCTGCATCCCTAATGTTTCTATGAGAGATTCGCTTTTCTCTTTCAATGTTTTATTGCTCAGACCATAGATTCCCCCAAAAAAGCTGATGTTTTCCAGGACAGTCAGGTCCTCATAGAGTGAAAACTTCTGGCTCATATATCCGATGTTCTTTTTGATTTGCTCGGTCTCTTTATAGATATCAAATCCTGCTATGGTAGCATTGCCTGATGATGGTGTGGAAAGTCCGCAGAGCATTTTCATGGCAGTTGTTTTTCCTGCACCGTTTGCTCCGAGAAACCCAAATATTTCTCCGGCATGGACATCGAAAGTGATTTCATTGGTGGCGATAAAATCACCAAATCGCTTGGTGAGTTTTTCTGTTTTGATTACGATTTCAGTTTCCATGTCGGTCCATCAGTTTTATGAAGCAATCTTCTATAGTGGGCGTTATCAACCTGATTTCAAGGTCTACATGGCCTTTGGATTCCAGTGCTTTGATAAGCAGTTCAGGTGTCCATACATCCTCATGCAGGAAAGTAATGTGGTGGTATTGGCCAAAGGCATTGCAGCTGCTGATGTTATTGATGGACCTGAGATCTGTCAGTAATGCTCCCATGTTCCTGGCCATCACGGCATACAGTTTTTGTGGATATTGATGGATGATCTCATCAGGGGTGTCTATTGACATGATACTGCCATCCTGGATAAGGGCAATCCGCTCACATAATGTCGCTTCATCCATGTAGGGAGTTGATACCAAAATGGTGATGCCCTGCTGTTTGAGCTGCTTCAACATTTCCCAAAATTCCTTCCTTGAAACTGTATCCACCCCTGTGGTGGGTTCATCCAGAAAAAGGACGGTTGGCCTATGGATCAATGCGCAGCACAAGGCAAGTTTCTGTTTCATCCCTCCGGAAAGTTTTCCTGCTCTTCTATCCTTGAATGGTGCTATCTGCACATAGATATCCTTGATCAGATCATAGTTGGCTTCAACAGTGGTTCCGAAAAGAGTAGCGAAGAAATGGAGGTTTTCTTCCACAGTCAGGTCTTGGTACAGGGAGAATTTTCCCGGCATATAACCTACTCTTTTTCTGATTTCCCTGAAGTCTTTTACCACATCAAACCCGTTTACAGTGGCCGTTCCGCTGTCAGGCAAAAGCAAGGTTGTCAGGATTCTGAACAGGCTTGTTTTGCCACAACCGTCGGGTCCTATCAGTCCGAACAATTCTCCTTTCTTGACTGAAAAAGAAACCTCATCAACTGCTTTTTGCTTGTCTTTGCCGTAGCTTTTCGAAATGTTGTTTACCTGGACATCGATCATCTTTATGAAAATTTTATCTCTCCGTACATTCCGATTTTGTAAGTTCCGTCGTTTACCACATTGACTTTTATAGCATAAACCAGATTGGCCCTTTCGGCTTTGGTCTGGATGGTTTTTGGGGTAAATTCAGCTTTGTCGTTTATCCAGGTCACTGTTCCTTCGGTCTCATTGAATCCACCGTCGCCGTTGTCGGTGAGTACTTTAACTTTCTGGTTGAGCTTTATTTTGGCTAACTGGTCTCCTGTAATATAGGCCCTTAGGGTAAGGTTGGATAGGTCTGCGATTTTGTAGATGGGTTTTCCCATGGAAGTGATTTCATTTTCCTGGGCGTATTTTGCCAGGACAGTTCCATTTAGGGGATTTATGATTCTTGATCTTTTGAGCTGGTCATCTATCTGCTCTATTTGGATCTGAATGGAATTGGCATCTTTTGAAATCCCGTCCCGGGTGATGTTTAAAGTGGATTTTTGGGCGGCGATTTGCTTTTTAATGACCTCAATATTGGCATTGATGTCGTCTAGCTGCTTTTTGGTAGCGGCATCACCCTGCAATAAATTTGAAATCCTTAATTTCTCTTTTTCAGCAGTGGCCAGTTGGGATTCCAGTGCCGAAAGCTGAATGGCTATGTCCGGACTTTTGCTTAGGATGGCCATGTATTGCGCTTCAAGCTGGGCCTTTTTAAGGTGTAATTGAACCGAATCAATCACCGCGACCTGATATCCTCTCTGGATTTCCTGACCTTCTTCAATATTCAGTTCCAGGATTGTCCCCGAAACTTCTGAGGAAATGATGGTTTCTATGGCTTCAAAGGAACCTGATGCGTCAAAGGATTTTTCTTCCGGGCTGCAGGCTGAAAATAATATGATTCCTACCGCTGTCAATTTTTTAATTGTATTCATTGCTGTATGATTTAAGTTTTCCTGATTAGTTTCCTGAGGTTGTCTGATAATTGTATTGTGCCATTAGCAATTGGATTTGATGAAGGATTTGATTTTGCCTTGCTTGGTCCTCGGCATTCAATTGAATCAAATAATCATTAGTGGTGGCGGTACCGTTCTCCAGTTGGTTTTGGGTTGTGGTTTTTATGCGGGATCGCATTCGGATGATCTCTGTGTCGGAAAGGATGAGGTTTTCCATTTTTTCGATCTCGGTATTTTGTTGTCTGAGGGTGATGTCCGTATTCAGGATAAATGCGTCCCGTTGCACTGAAATCCCTCGCTGGTTAAGCTCCTGAAGAGATTTTTCTTTTTTGTTGGTGTAAAAACCGGATATGTTCCAATTCAACCTTAGGCCGGTGATGTAATAAGCCGCAGTACTGTTGTCTATGATATTCAATCCGGGAGCGCCTACCCCGCCTTGAAAAAAGAAGTTGAGTTTTGGGAGGGTTTTATTTGTGAGCAATTTGCTCTGAGCTGCGAATGATTGGCTCTGCAGATCAAACAGCCGTAATTCCGGTCTGTTGATTCCAGAAACCTGCAGTGGATTTTCAGGTGTCTGAAGAACTGCATTTTCATTGATTTCCTGATCGGTCAAAAGTGACATCATTTGCAGGAATGCTTTTCTGTTTGCCTTTAATTCAAGTTTTTTTTGATCGGCTTTCAACAGCTCTACTTTTAGGATGTCAAGACTGCTTTTTAAAGCGATCCCATTTTCTATGGCAGTGGATGTTTTTGCCATGCCAGAGTGGATGTCTTTTTTGAGGATTTCCAATTGGTGGACCTGGGCATCAATTAAAAGTACCCCGAAGAAAAGCTGGTTTATTCTGTCCTTGAGCTTGTAGAGTTCGACTTCCATTTTTTGAGCCTCCACTTCGGCGTTTATTTCAACCAATCCTTTTTGATTTTTAACATTGAAAAGGTCAGTTATAGGTTGGTTGATTTCTCCATATATCCGGTGCTGGTCCTGTCTGAGTGGCTCTAACTCAGATCCGGGAATGGTGAAGGGGAAAGTCAGAATATCAGATTGATAAGTCGAATATCCCGAAACATTCACCTGAGGCAAATAGCCTTTTTGGATGTTTTCGACGGAGTATTCTTTCGATTTTTCAATCAGTTCAAATTGCCTGATTAGAGGATAATTCCTTCTTGCCATTGCCTGACAGCTGTCAAGAGTTAGATTCTGTGCGGTTGATTCACTGAGTACCAATACACAAAGAAAAAGAGCGATTAAAATACGTTTGATCATATGTTTCATTTATTTGATTTAATAATTTGATTAACTTTTTATCAAAAAAAATCAGGTTTGGAAAAACATGGATTTGATCCAAATAGGAACCATCTTTTTCCTTTCCTGCATCAATGATTCAAAGGCCTTATTGTCAAGACTTCCCATTTTTTTCAATAATGGACTGCCTATAAAAGGAAACATCACCATAGACATGAGATTCATTAAGAAATGCAAAGGGTTGGGTTCATTGATTTCGCCATTGGCTACCGCGATCTTGTATTGCTTCAACAGGGAAGAGTTCATTATCATTGTAGCAACAGGTAATTTCTCCACAAATCCGGTAGCGTCATTTCTCAGTTCACTCATGATAAATAAAGGTACATCAGGCTCTTCAATGATCTTATCAATGTATTTAGAAACCATCAATTCAATTTTCTGGGCCAATGAAGTACTCTCATCGTTAAACACAAAGGCCATACTTTGCATAAAGCCAAACATGGTTTCGAACATGATAATTTCAAAAAGTTTTTCTTTACTTCTGAAATAGTAGTTGAGTAAAGCTAGGTTGATACCTGCTTCTTCAGAAATGTCCCTGGTCCGTGTGGCCGAATACCCCTTTCGAAGAAAGACCTTTCTAGCAGCTTCTTTTATTTTTGATTCAGTAGTTGCGTCTAGTTCCTTTATTTTCT
>NZ_CDSBKL010000195.1:0-7640 GCF_977115555.1 Aquiflexum sp. | reverse complement strand
ATTTCTCCGGTGTATCGTAGCGCCAATGCCAACGGGTCCTGTTCTCACCTGTTCGGACATAATCAGGCTGGGCGAGGAAATATTTTTCTTCCTTCAGCAGCGGATCCGGAAAGGTGACATCACGATACAAGTCATCGACTTCCTCCGACCAAAAATATTGGTCCTCAGCAGGGTCGTGGGCATGGGGTGCGGAAAAACTCAAAGATAAGGCAAAAGGTCGATCCGCAGACTGGTTCTTGATAAATTCCTGTGCTTGATGCGAAGTGTATTTGGTGAGATGGACAGTATCACCATCAATGGTTTTATAGAAATATCCCCGATAGTCGGGATACCTTGTATTGCGATCGTAATCATCTCCTATGTCAAACAATTTCTCAAAACCCGGATAATTTATCCCGAATTTTCCAAAGAATGCAGTTTCATATCCTGCTTCCCTCAGCAGAATCGGATAGGATTTTTCAGCATATTTTTCCTGAAGCGTCTGCCCAAAAGTATAACCGTGTGTGCGCTCATAGAGTCCGGTAAGAATACTCGCCCGGCTCGCTGCACAGATAGGTGTGGTTACAAATGCATTCTTGAAATATACCCCTTCCCGTGCCAACCGGTCCATCTCAGGAGTCTGAATCAGCTCATTTCCTGAGTATCCAAGGGCATCCCATCGCTGATCATCGGTAAGAATAAAAATGAGATTGGGTTTCTTTTGCTGCGCAAAAACCACCGAACTTAAACATAAGAGTAGAAAAATAAATGATGTTTTCAAAGGAATGGGTTTAGCTTGGTCTTTTAAATCTAATAAAAAAAGAGCCATAATGTCCCATGAATATGGCATTCCCAAGAAAATTGAAAATCAGTTTTGGATGATCTGTTGGTGAGTCCAAGGTTCAAAGAAAGGGCCCATCCGGAAGTTATTTTTAATGAGTATCTGGATGAATTCTCCTAAAAGATGTTCTTTACGTTACAGTAAATTGAGTCGTTATTTTTATAGCTACTTTTTTTTTTGGCAAAAAAAGTAGCCAATCCCGATAAATATCGGGACAAGACGGCGGAATCCTATCCACGCACAAGGCCTATGCCGGCCCGGTCCGCCGTCATTCCTCCCCACCTCGAACATATAAGGCTCAGTTTTAGGTTGAAAATTTGGGAATTTGTCGGGTATGTGCAACAATCCGGATACACATGTTATTTTTTATGCTATTCCACAATAATTCCGGTATAATGGTACTTCAATAAATTTCTTGGCAGGAGATTGAAATGTACTTCTTACAATAAATAAATCAGGCATGATTCAATTATTGTCAGCCAGGTTTTTACTTTCCGCCTGATGCATATTTGAAATGCCCTTTAACAATGCATCCGGGTTGAAGGAAATACTGTCAATACCGCAATCGACCAAAAACTGCGAATACTCAGGGTAGTCGCTTGGTGCCTGACCACATAAGCCGATTTTGACGCCTGCTGCTTTTGCTTTTTCGATAGACATGCGGATCAACTGCATCACGGCAGGATCAAAAGGGGAGAAGATGTCGCTGAGCAATTCCGAATCCCGGTCGGCCCCAAGGGTTAATTGGGTCAGGTCATTGGAACCAATGGAAAAGCCATCAAAATGTTTGGCAAACTCCTCGGCTTGCAAAGCATTGCTTGGAATCTCCACCATCATGTACAGTTCCAGATCCTTTTTACCCCTTACCAATCCATTTTCCTTCATAAGCTCACTGACCTTGGTGGCTTCATTCACCGTTCTCACAAATGGCAGCATCAGTTTTACATTGGAAAATCCCATTTTCTCCCGCACCATTTTCATCGCTTCGCATTCCATCACAAAAGCATCTTTGTATAAAGGATGATAATACCGTGAGGCTCCTCTGAAACCGATCATTGGGTTTTGTTCATCAGGTTCAAATTGCTTTCCACCAAGTAGATTCGCATATTCATTTGATTTGAAATCACTCATTCTTACGATTACATCTTTGGGATAAAAAGCAGCGGCAATCGTTGCAGTGGCCTCGGCTAATTTGTGGATGAAATAGTCCTTTTTGTTGGGATAATGATGGGTGAGGGATTCAATTTCCTTTTTTACAGTCGCATCTTTCAATTGGTCAAAATGATGCAAAGCCATCGGGTGAATCTTGATCGTATTGTTGATGATAAATTCCATACGCATCAGTCCCACCCCATTATTTGGGAATAAGGAATACCGGAAAGCCCTGTCAGGATCAGCCAAAATGAGCATGATCTTGGTTTTAGGCATTTCAATTTTGGAGGTGTCAATCTCCTGTTCATCCCATGTGCCTTTGCCTTCATACACAAAACCGGTGTCTCCCTCGGCAGTGGAGATGGTCACAACTTGACCGTCTTTAATTACTTTGGTGGCATTGCCGGATCCGACAATCGCGACTGCACCTACTTCCCGTGCAACAATCGCCGCATGCGAAGTTCTGCCGCCCTGATCGGTAATTATTCCCGCTGCTTTTTTGAGTATGGGATCCCAATCAGGATCGGTTCTTCCTGTAACCAGAATTTCGCCCTTATTCAGTTTGTCAATATTCTTTGGGGAATCCAATCGCCTTGCAATACCTGAAGTGATACGGTTTCCTAAGCCTATTCCTTGACAGATCAATTTCCCTTTTTCTTTGATTTGATATTCTTTGAATTGGCTCTTGTTTTTATTTTGGCTGTGCACGGTTTCCGGGCGGGCCTGAACGATAAATATTTCATTGGTGTCGCCATCTTTTGCCCACTCAATGTCCATGTGCCGCTCGTAATGCTCTTGGATAATAACTGCCCACTTTGCCAATTGGATTACTTCTTCATCATTGAGGATATACTTTTGTCTGTTTTCAGGAGAGGTATCGAGATTGATGATGGCATCTTCCGGTTTCTGGATCTCAGCCATTTTTTTGTCCGCATACACCATTGTTTTAGCCTTACTACCCAATTTTCTAGAGATAATGGGTTGATTTACTTTTCCGATAAATGATTTATAAACCAAAAACTCATCGGTGTTTACGCTTCCCTGCACCACATTTTCACCTAGACCCCAAGCCCCGGAAATAAGTGCCACCTTATCAAATCCCGTATCCGGATCGAGCGTAAACATGACACCTGCACAGGCTTTATCAGACCTGACCATGATCTGTACGCCTATGGATAAGGCAACTTTCATGTGGTCAAAACCATTGTCGACCCGGTATTTTATGGCTCTGTCGGTGAAAAGTGACGCATAGCAACGGTGGCAGGCTGCAATCAGGTTTTCCTCGCCCTGCACATTGAGATAAGATTCCTGCTGACCTGCAAAACTTGCATTGGGTAAATCCTCGGCTGTTGCACTGCTACGCACCGCTAAAGAAACCGGGCTTCCAGCACGCTTTTCCAATTGTTTGTATGAAGCTGTTATCTCCTCACTCAATTCTTTTGGGAAAGTGGCATCGAGCAGGAGTTGCCTGGTTTTTGATCCAATCTCAGAAAGGTTCCTAAATGTTTTCAAGTCCAATTCTGAAAGAATAGCCGTCAGTTTGGGTACGAGTTTGTTTTCATTGAGGAAACTCCAATAACCTTTACTTGTCACTGCAAAACCATCGGGTACTTTTATTCCTTTGGAGGACAGTTCTGAAAACATTTCTCCCAAGGAAGAATTTTTTCCGCCTACGAGATCGATATCCTTTAATTGTATTTCTGAAAAGTTTTTTATCTGTTTCATATTGATTTTTGAATTAAGCTTCCCATTTTTTCTACTTGTGATCTACTTTCTGCTTATATGCCAAAGAGATCACATACAAGTGCCTTCCTTTTTTAATAATCGGATAAGCCTGCGATCGGTATCGGAAATAGTAAATCAACGAGGATATTATGATGCGCCCGGGAAATATGCTCTTTAAATGTTTTCATGCTTTGATGGAAAACAGCTTTGTTTTTGGGTCCTAATTTTGACACAATGCTTTCGATGTTGTTTAATTCAGCTTTGATGGCAACATCTCTCTTGGCTTTTCCCTGAGGAAGTGAGTTGTTTAGTTCCTTCAGGTTTCTTTCAAAATTCCCATTGACTTCTTTGAAGAAATCAGCCAATAGGGGATCAGAGGAGTAGGTTTTGACATGGGCAAACTCAATGGCTGAATGTTTTTCGGTATCATCCAATTTCCCATCTGTATTCGCTGCGAGCAAGGAAACATAGACGGGGAATTTGAGAAGCAATTTATATTCCCCTGGGCTTAGGTAATTGAATTTGATGGTCATAGTGGCTTTATTTTTAATTAGAACAGTTTTTCTTTAATCGCTTTTTCAGTTACAGGATATACCAAACCGTAATCCTCAGATACTAACTTCTCATCCTTACTGAGGTATTTCAATTGATTTAATAGGTACTTGAATGATCCATCCAAATACCTAGTTTCTTATCTGTTTTCATTTTCCTTTATTTTTGATATGAAAACTTTCGAAACGGTTATTACAAGATTTTTTTAATGATCTTTTAACCGACTCATGATGGTGCCTAAAGCAGCTTTCAGTTTATCAATAGCTCCAGATACTGCCTGTTCGACGGTGTCTGCCTGATCTGAAACAGCAATGGGTTTCCTGCCTTCGATTCTTGCTTCCAATAAACACCGTATGTCATTAATGCCTTCTTTTTTACCGTTTTGGTCGGTTAGATGAACTTCGATCCTCGTAATATGAGACCGGAATCTATCAAGTTCATTTTCGATTTGATCAGAGAAAAACTCCTGATGTTTTACATCACCATTGATGGTTTTGTCTGTATTAAACTGGATTATCATTTTTAAATGTTTTTTAAATGTTGTGTAATTTTTTTCAACCCTTATCTTCATCCAGGTCATTATGGTTGTCTCCACCCAAGCTGTAATAGTTGTTCTCTTCATCCTCACTCCCTACACTTTCTTGTTGGTCGTCCAATTCTGATCCGGGAACATCCAAATCATCGCCCGACATGTCCACTGCAAAATCCTTTTCATTCATTGATCCCACATCTTCATTCGGAGCTTTGTTTTTTGAAAGATCACTCGGGTTTAGTTTCATTTCTTTTTTCCCTTGGGCATAAATATCCTCTGAAGGTGGGTAGAGTGGATATCCCTCCAGCTTTACGGACTTCGAGCCAACTTTTGGTTTTTTAGGTTCATGAGTTTTTGAATACTTTTCAAACATCCCCACTAAAGAGTTGTGGTATTCTTTCAGACTTTTAATATTTATTTCATCATCACCCTTTCCTGAAAAATCAGAGGGCATTTCCTTGATGTATTTTGATAATTCCGGAAATTCCTTTTGCATTTTCATCGTGATATTGACGATATCTTTTTCCAATTCTGCTGCTGTTTTCATGCTATGGTTGCTTTAAGATGGTTCACTTTATCTTTTGAACATTGCTTTATAAAAATGGAAACATCATTACATGATTCCCTTCTTCTTTGATATCTATATTACGATTTCTAAATTTTATTGGCAGTGATTATTGGCACATTAAGGAATATGATTGGGAGAAATGCGCTTTGTTTTTTTATCGATCATGATTGATAAAGTTATCCGCATTCAAGGCTACGATGACTTCATTTCTTCTGCCGAAAAGCTGATAAGGAGGATTATAACCCAGATAGCGAAAATTTCCGTAGTAGGTAAGTCCTTTTTCCTTTAAAGCTTTTTCAAGCTTGCCTCGGTATTTCTTTATTCTTTTGGTAGATGAAAAACCACCGAATGTTATGACAGCCGCATATTCAGGTTCTGAGGTTTCAATGACTATTTCAGCATTGTCCGGTTTTGGTAAATCATCTTTTTTGAAATTAGAAGGCATCACAAATGCCATGGTTGATATCGAATCACCAATATCCATATGGACAGGCGAGGTCATGGCTATTTGTTTCTTCTCGCTGTTGCCTCCAAAAATATATTTTGCCAATTTACCAAATCCGGAATAGCCCAAATCGCGGTAAGACTTTGAAGTCGACGTGATTTTGGCCATGATAGCAGCAGGATAATACCTTATTTCAAACAGTTTTTCTTTCTGAATCACCTTGTAACCTTGGGTTTCTGTTTTACTGCTTGACATGGTAGTATATATTTGAAAAATGATGAATATGCCGATAGCGACAGTTGAAATCGTTTGTAAGATTTTAAAGCGACCAGAATTTCTTTGCAATTTCAGCATTGGTTTTCGTCCAAGAACTTGGTGAATTCAGGGTAATATTCTTCAACCAAAACTTTCACCAAGACAAATTTTTGGCAGGATTTTCTTCTTATTTTCCAAGTTGGAATTAATTGCGCTGAGAATTAATTTACGTACCAGTATAAAGTTGGTCCCTATTCATTTCTAAAACCTTACACAATTTCAAAGGATTGTTATATAATTTTTGGGAAGGTTTTTAGGGTTTTATAAGTCATTAAAGGATTCCTTTCTCTATTGCTGAAAAAAATTGAATGAAGTGGGTATGAAATATGGAGCTTATTTTAATTGTTTTGGATTAGAATACAATCTTTAAAAGGAAAAATGAAAAACCATGAATTCGGATTGTATAGCCGGGGTTTTTGGAAAATCTGACGAAAAGTAAGAAGAGTAATGGCAGGTCAGGAGAGTTTAGAAAGTCTATCCGATAAGAAGTTTTCATGGATGAAAAATCTATAACTCGCCGCTTGGCCTGCCATTACTGATAAAAAAATCAACAGTTACTATTATTCATTATTTGGTGAAATCATTTTATAAACTATTCCTGCCAAAATAGCCCCTACAATAGGTGCTACCCAAAACAACCACAATTGGCCCATGGCCCAATCTCCGACAAATAACGCTTGGCTTGTACTTCTAGCAGGGTTTACAGAAGTATTTGTTACAGGAATACTGATAAGATGTATCAGAGTTAAAGCAAGACCTATTGCGAGGCCTGCAAATCCATTTGGGGCTTTTGGATGAGTAGCTCCAAGAATCACAATTAAAAACATGAATGTCATTACAACCTCAGTAACAAGGGCAGCAAGCATGTTATATCCATCAGGAGAATGCTCACCATACCCGTTAGCTGCAAAGCCACCCAACTCGAAACCTGATTTTCCTGAAGCAATCAGATACAAGATTCCAGCACCTGCAATGCCCCCTAATACCTGGGCTGAAATGTAGGGGAGAAGCTCTTTTTTATCAAAGCGACCGCCGGCCCAAAGTCCGATAGAAACAGCAGGGTTCAGATGGCAACCAGAAATATGCCCGATGGCATAGGCCATAGAGACCACCGTTAATCCAAATGCAATCGCCACTCCGACAAATCCAATTCCGAGCTCTGGATAAGATGCTGCCAATACAGCACTACCACAACCTCCTAAAACTAACCATAAGGTCCCGATAAACTCTGCCACTAATTTTTTCATAGATTTTTCATTTTAGTTTATAAATACTTCAAGTAAGATTCTTTCACATGTTTGGTGTGTTTTGCGGAAGAAATACAAAAACAAATTATGCTACGCAGGTAAACCTTACTAAAATACATATTTCAATTGCATACTGCAAAAAAACCTACATTTTGTTTTGTGTTTCTATGTTATATTTTTATTTAATTTTTTGTATTGACCAACAAAAAAAAATAAAAGAATGAAAAAAGATGAAATGTAGTGATCTATTTCTCTCATTTTGAAAGTGAATCTGATATTCCCTC
>NZ_CDSBKL010000194.1:0-7652 GCF_977115555.1 Aquiflexum sp. | reverse complement strand
ACATTCCCCAAGGTGTCAAATGCAATATTCACAAACCTGAACAAATCAAGGTTTGCAAGTTGCCTTTGGGTTTCTATGACATTTGTTCTGTTGTACAGATTCCCTTTTTCAAGAAAAATCCTGGAGGAAATTATTTTTTCTGAGTACCTGTCCTCATATAATTCAAAAACAATGTCACGATATGAATTCCTAAAATCATAATCAACAAAGGCATCTGATGGAGGATCAATGAAAAAGTAAATGGAATCAAGGGTATACACTTTATGACCTTCAGTCAAAGAAGGTTCTCTGATCTTTTCCTCAATCTTGACTTTATGTTCTACAGTGTCTTGATAGACATTATATTCAAGGTATGACTTCGAAAAAGTATAGTATCCATTGTCTTTAAACAAATCTTCCACTCTTTGTCTTTCACGGCTAATAGGGTTTTGGTTGTAATTTTGGCCGACTTTGATCTGATTTTCATTTCTATTTTGCTCTAAAAGGGCTAATATACCCTCATTCTCAGTGCTGATAAAAAAGGAATCCACCACATATGGTTCATGCTCAGTAATAAGATAGGTTATCCTTGCTTTTTTGTTTTTAAAATAAACCTCAAAATCTGTCTCTGCGTCAAAAAAACCATTATTGACCAAATAATAATTCATTTGCCTGTTTGTTTCTTCAGTCAAAGCACTGTCAAAAATAACTCTTGGGTTTCCCGTTCTCATAAAAAAATTGCCGTACTCCAGTTTCTTATCCAATGAGGTTATGTTGTCATTGATTTTATTTATGCGCTTGACTTGTTTTTTGCTGAGCTGTTTTTCTTCACTGATTTTCCGCAATTCGTCTCTTTCTGCAAGTTGCTCGGCTTTTTTATTCAGGTGTCTTGTACTGTCATAGATCCATTCCCCAAACCTGTAGATGGATATACCCACAGAGGTATTCAACAATGGGATTCTTGTATTGGGATCTTGCTGAATGAGGTCAGAAATGTCGGATTTGTCACTTTTTTTCACTCCTTTGACATTCGCATTATATACCAAATATTCACCCTCCTTGAGTCCTTTGGTCAAAGAACAGGAAGAAATAAAAAAAAACAAAAAAAGAAAGTTTATATATTTGGCCATATTCACAATTAGGCAATTGTCCGAATGTTAAGCAAAAATACGCTTAAGTTTATTAAATCCTTGCAACAGAAAAAATTCCGAAAACAAGAACAGTTATTTTTTGTGGAAGGAGCTAAAAACGTAACGGAATTGCTTCTGTCAGATTATGAGGTAAGCCAAGTATTGTTTACCCCGCAATTTGGAAACGAAAATGAAGGGCTTCTCAAGTCTTTAGAAGCAAAGGCATATGAAGTCAGCCAATCCACTCTCGAATCCGTTGGATCGTTCCAAACCAATAGTGCAGCCCTTGCTGTAGCCAAAATCAAACCAAACAGTCCGATCGAATTGGAATCAGAAGAATGGGCAATCGCCTTGGATGATGTCAAAGATCCTGGAAATTTGGGAACGATTATTCGGATTGCGGATTGGTATGGCATCCAAAAACTGTTCTTAAGCGAAGAATCCGCAGAATTTTATAACCCCAAAGTTCTTCATGCAAGTATGGGGAGTTTTACCAGGACCAAGGTTTTTTATACAGATTTGAAAAGCCACTTTGAAAAATTAAGTCTTCCCATCTATGGCGCCTATTTGGAGGGAGAATCCATTTATGAAACCAAATTTGGAAAAGGAGGGATTATCCTGATGGGAAATGAATCAAATGGGATTTCCGAAGAACTTGAGCCGATGGTAAGCCACAAAATTACCATCCCAAGGTTTGGTCAAGCCGAATCATTGAATGTGGCAGTGGCTACCGCTATCTTCTGTGACAATATCAAAAGGAGTTCAAAATAATATCAAACCCTAACAATCCAAATGGCCAAACTAAGGGAAACCCTAAACCGCGTAGGACTGAATACCTTCTTTTTCCTGCTTGTGGGAATGATCTTTCTTGCCAAAGCCTTCCCCGAATGGGGTTCTGACACCAGTCCTTTGCCATTAAAAACCATCACAGGAATTGGCATTTCAGTCATTTTCTTTTTTTACGGCGTCAAGCTAAGTCCCGAAAAACTCAAACAAGGATTATCCAATTGGAAACTTCATTTGGTGGTTCAGTCCACCACATTCCTGATATTCCCTTTGGTAGTCTTGTTGCTTTATGCCATTTGGGGAGATGAAGCCAATTTATTCTGGATTGGGACTTTTTACCTAGCAGCTTTGCCTTCTACGGTTTCTTCTTCTGTGGTGATGGTTTCAATCGCGGGAGGAAACCTACCTGCTGCAATATTTAATGCAAGTATTTCAAGTATGGTGGGGATCTTTATTACCCCTCTTTGGATGGACCTGATGCTTCCGGACACAGCGGTGGATTTTGACCTGACCGACACCATCATCAAATTGAGTTTTCAGGTGTTGGTTCCCGTGGTTTTAGGCCTACTCGTCCACAAGTATTTGGTTCAGTTTGTCAATAAGCACCAAAAAGCCTTGAAGAATTTTGACCAAGGGATCATTCTTCTTATCATTTTCACAGCTTTTGCGGAATCATTTTCAGAAAATATGTTCGATGGGCATTCAGCGGGAGAATTGATTTTGTTGGGGATTTTGATGCTTTTCTTTTTTCTTTTGATGATGGGTCTGATGTACCTTTTGTCTAGGGCGCTAAAGTTTTCGAGGGAGGATATGATCACAGTGATTTTTTGTGGCAGCAAAAAATCATTGGTTCAGGGTGCGGTCATGGGAAGGGTGATGTTCCCGGACCCTGTTGTCTTTGGAGTCATGCTATTGCCTTTGATGATCTATCATGCACTTCAATTGATGGTTGGTTCGGCTATTGCACAAAAGTTTGGAGAAGTCAGTAGCAGTAGGCAGTCTCAGTAGGCAGTGATCAGTTTGCAGTCACAGTTTTGAGTGATAGTGTTTAGTTTATCTTGGAATTTTCAGTCACAGTCACCAGTTTGCAGCTGCGATTCAGTTAACTTGATAACCCGAAAACCTGACAACTCAAAACAGATAACCATTACACCAAAACTACCTTTATATCAATTACAACCACTACAACCATTTTAACCTATGGAACTTAAAATCTACCAAGTTGATGCATTTTCAGAGAAAGTTTTTGGGGGGAATCCTGCTGCGGTCGTTCCCTTGAATGAATGGTTGGAAGATGAGATCCTTCAAAAAATCGCTTTAGAAAATAACCTTTCCGAGACTGCTTTTTATGTTAAAGAGGAGAACAGGTTTGTGTTGAGATGGTTTACCCCGGGAACAGAAGTAGACCTATGTGGCCACGCTACCTTAGCTACCGCACATGTGCTTTTTGAACATGAAGGATTTGATGGAGAGGAAATTTCCTTCTTTTCACCAAGGTCAGGGATTTTAAAGGTTAGGAAAGATGGAGACCATTTAGTGATGGATTTTCCGATTGATATTATCAAAGAAATTACTTTGACGGAGCAATTGACAAATCCTTTTTCACCAAAACCCATTCAGGCTTTTAAGGGGAAGACGGATTATGTTTTGGTTTTCGAAAATGAAAATCAGATCAGAACCTTGAAATTTGATCTTGGCCAAATCGCAGAATTGCCTGTCAGGGGAGTAATCGTCACTGCAAAAGGAGACAAGGAAGATTTTGTTTCCAGGTTTTTTGGGCCGCAGGTGGGAGTACCCGAAGATCCGGTGACAGGTTCTGCCCATACAAGCTTGACTCCGATATGGGCTGAGAAATTAGGAAAAAATGAATTGACTGCCATTCAGGTTTCACCAAGGGAAGGTAAATTGGGCTGTAAATTGGTCGGAGACAGGGTAATCCTAACCGGAAATGCAATAACGTATCTGATCGGAAGGATTTTTATCTGACCCTCATTTAAGGTTGGACGTAAACAAATGCATTGACATTCATCCCTGCACCTACAGAAGCAAATACCAAGACATCACCGGAATTGAAATGATGAGCCGGCAGTTCGTTTCTGACAATCTTGTCGTATAGGATCGGAACTGTAGCCACCGAATTGTTTCCCATTTTGGAAATGATCATCGGCATGATTTCTTCAGGCATTGCTTCTTTCTCAAAAAGTTTGAAAGTCCTTTCAAGTATTGCATGATCCATTTTGGCATTGGCCTGATGAATCAGGACTTTGTTTACATCTTCTATTCCAAAACCTGCTTTTTCAATGACTTGTTTTACCAAGACTGGAACGGTATTCAGTGCATATTCATAAAGCTTTCGGCCATTCATCTTCATAAAAAGTGTATCATCTTCATAATTGGGATTGTATGATACCTCCATCCTCAGGTAGTGGGCTTGTGTCAGCGTATCTGTTCTGGTCTTGTGGGCAATAATACCCACAGATTTTTCACTATCTATTCCTTCAACCACCACCGCACCTGCACCGTCAGAATAGATCATGGTGTCAATATCATGCGGGTCGACGATTCTTGAAAGGTTCTCTGCACCGATGACCAGTGCACGTTTGGCATCCCCTGATTTGATAAAATAATCTGCCTGGATTACTCCCTGAACCCATCCAGGACAGCCAAAAGGAAGGTCATAGGCGACGCAATCCGGATTTTCGATTTTGAGCAAATGCTTTACCCTTGAGGCAATCGTCGGGACCAAGTCACTCTTTTTATTGCCATGTCTGATTTCACCAAAATTGTGGGCAACGATGATATAATCCAAAGTTTCAGGATCAATTCCTGCTGATTCGATGGCCCTTTGCGATGCAATAAATGCCATGTCAGAAGTATTCAATCCGGGCTCCAAATACCTTCTTTCTTCTATTTCAGTGATTTCCTGAAACTTCTGTATTATGGCTGAATTCTCTTTTGGGATTTTTTGCCCTGAGGCATCGAGAAATTCATTTTTTAAAAAATCTTCGTTCTTAACAATGATTTCCGGCAGGTAAGAACCTGAACCTTTGATTACGGTATAGGTTGGCATGTTGGTGATTTTTGGCGCTTGAATTGGGAATTCAAGTAAGCAATAAATTATTAAAATCAATCAATAATCAGAAAAAGAAAAGCCTTGGATTTGCCAAGGCTTTTTGAATCAGTTTCAAATATTCGGTTGTGGAGTGGTCCTCAGGTAAGATTTTATCCTTGTATGGCCTTTTGGGAATTTGGCAGGAATGTCTTCATCTTTGATCGCAGGAGCAATGACTACATCCTCTCCGTTTTTCCAGTTGGCTGGAGTAGCAACCGAATAATTGGCAGTCAGTTGCAAAGAATCAATTACCCTGAGCAATTCATCAAAGTTTCTGCCTGTGCTTGCAGGGTAAGTGATGATGAGTTTGATTTTTTTATCAGGGCCTATCACAAATACAGACCTGACCGTTGCTTTTTCGCTTGCATTTGGATGGATCATATCGTACAATTCTGCTACTTTTCTGTCCTCATCCGCAATAAGCGGGAAATTGACTGTGGTGTGTTGGGTTTCATTGATGTCCTTGATCCAAGCGGCATGGTCGACAAGACCATCCACACTCAGCGCCATAACTTTGACATTTCTTTTTTCAAACTCAGATTTTAACTTGGCTACTGCTCCAAGTTCTGTGGTACACACAGGCGTGTAATCTGCCGGATGTGAAAACAATACGCCCCATCCGTCTCCCAAATATTTGTGAAAATCAATTTTTCCTTCAGTCGTCTCTGCGACAAAATTTGGTGCTAAATCTCCTAATCTTAGTGACATGGTTTATTTTTATTTAAAATCTATAGAAATTATAGGTTATTAACCTGAATTTACCTTCAATAGTTCAAAATTTGAAAAAAATCAGTTTTTAGAAGATTTTAACCTCATTGATAAATTATCAGTCTTAAAAATTGGAGGATATTCCTTTAATCTTGATAGTTTGCCACAAAATGAAAAGTATGAATAATGAAAATGCGTTGATCGTCTTTCAAAAAAACGCAATATTGGGTAAAGTGAAATCCCGGCTTGCCGCAACCATCGGGGAGGAAAAGGCTTTGGAAATATATAAGTCATTGCTTTTGCACACGTATAGTGAAACAAGGAAGCTTAATGGAATAGATACTTGGATCTTCTTTTCAGATTTTATTGAACCTGAATCAGGATACAAGGCTGAATACAAAGAAACTCAAATAGGTGAGGACTTGGGAGAGAGGATGTCAAACGCTTTCCAAAAACTTTTTCAGAAAGGGTATAAAAAAGTAGTAATCATAGGAACAGATTGCCCGGAAATTCAGAGCAGTGATATTGATGCCGCATTCCAGTCTTTGGAAAAAAAAGAAGTCTGTATCGGCCCCGCATTGGATGGTGGCTATTATTTACTCGGAATGCGCAGATTCAAAGAATCCCTTTTTGAAAATATCCCTTGGAGTTCCCCAGAAGTGGCCAAGATTACTTTGGAAATACTAAACTTTGACCAAGTGAGCTATGAATTATTAAAAACGCTTCGTGACATAGACACTGAAGAGGATCTGATTGCATTTTTCCCTAAATAAACCATTTCTAGATGTCATTTTTATTTTGGAATTTGGCAGGATAAGAAGCAATTAAATATGAACAGCCTATTCAGAATATCTCTTTTTCTTCTTTTTCTGCCATTGAGTCTTTTTGCCCAAGACATTCAGGAATATGAAATTTCCATAGCAGGAATATCCATCGGTGAGATGACAGCTTCCAGAAAAATATCAGGGGAAGATTCCCAAATTGATTTAAAAAGCAAGGTTGGGTTTTGGTTTTTTGGCAAAATAGAACTTGATTATCATACTGTTGCTGTTTTTAAAGGCAGCCATTTTATCAAAAGTGAAGTCAATTCCAATACCAACAAAGGAAATTTCCGCTCAACCATCACTTGGGTCAATGACCATTATAAAGTGAATTCCCGCAATTACAAATACGAATTGGATACTGAAGTCAGAAAAAAACTGTTTTTCAGTTCTGCTTCTTTTTATTTTGAGGAACCCAAAAATGTCAAAGAATTTTTTGCAGAAAGTTATGGTTTGGTATCACCAATTACCAAGCATAAGGACTATTATGAAGTCAATGTCAACGGCAACAAAAACAGGTATTACTATATCAATGGAAAGCTTGACAAAGCGGTGATGGAGTTTCCGATCAAAAACTTTGTCGTAAAAAGGAAAACCCAATAATCCTTAAATGAAAATAAGTATCATCATTCCGGTTTTGAATGAGGAACAAAACCTCAAAGAGCTTTTGCCATTGTTCCAAAATGAAAAGATAGCTGGAATTTTAGAAGTAATCGTTGTCGATGGGGGGAGTACTGACGGAACCAAACAGGAGGTGGAAAACGCTGGTTTCAGATTTTTGGAAAGCCCGATCACAAGCAGGGCAACTCAGATGAATATGGGTGCAAAAGCTTCGGAAGGGGATGTTTTGTATTTTGTCCATGCCGATGTGCGCATTTTGCCGACTTTTATGCAGGACATTGGATCAAGTTTGGATGAAGGTTTTCAGGCGGGCTGTTTTGCTTATGATTTTGATTCACCGTTGAAAATGCTCAAGATCAATGCATGGTTTACCCAATTCAACGGATTACTTTCCGGAGGGAGAGATCAAACCCTTTTTACCACCAAGGATGCTTTTTGGGTATTGGGGGGATTTGATGAGACATACTGCCTGATGGAGGATTTTGAATTTGTGAA
>NZ_CDSBKL010000193.1:0-7701 GCF_977115555.1 Aquiflexum sp. | reverse complement strand
AATGACAGCAGGTTGGTTGATCAAAGCCCTGGCTATTGCTACCCGTTGTTGTTGTCCGCCGGAAAGTTTATTGCTTAATTTCATCGCTTGGGCTTCAAGTCCAAGCATCTTTAAATTTGAAAATGCATCTTCTCTGATCTCCTCATGTGATTTTTTCCCCAACTTGAGTGCTGGGAGCATCACGTTATCCAATGCTGTAAACTCAGGAAGCAGGTAGTGAAATTGGAAAACGAATCCAATGTGGGCATTTCGAAAGGCTGCCAGCTGATTTTGGGACCGTCCAGTCAGGCATTCACCGTTTATAGTGATTTCACCTGTGTAATCAGTATCCATGGTAGATAAAAGATAGAGCAAGGTTGATTTTCCTGAACCCGACTTACCGATCATGGATAGGAACTCACCCTTTTTGACATCAAAAGATATATCCTTTAACACCTGAAAGGTCTCCGGTTCGTAAAAGTATTTGCTAATTGCTCTGGCCGATAGTGCTATTTCCTCTTTCATCCTCTTATAATTTCTACTGGGTCCACATTTGATGCTTTTTTGGCAGGGAGATATCCTGCTACAAATGTTGTGATCAATGCAAAAATAAAAGCTAAGATGTAGTCTTGTACATCGTAAACCATGGGCAGTGTTTGTAATGTTGCGACGCGAAAAGGTATATAGCTTACTGATAAAGAAACTAAAAAGGCAAAAATGATTCCTACTATTCCACCAATCACCCCAATGATAACAGACTGAACCAAGAATATTTGAACAATATCTGACCCATCAAACCCCATGGCCTTAAGGATGGCGATCTCTTTTATTTTTTCATTCACAGTCATGTTCATAATGTTGAAGATTCCGAAACCTGCTACCAGAAGGATGGTGAGAGAAACAGCTACTGCAATGATATTCCTTAGGTCATTTCCGGCTTGAAGCTGACCATTAGACTCATTCCAGGTTTCCACTTTATAATCCACTTTGGGGATTAGTTGAGCTGCTACCTTGGCGGCCTCGTTGAAATTTTTGATGTTGACCTGAATATCAGTGACATAACTTTGATTTTTGGAAATCAACTGCCTTGCTGAGCTGATTCGGACGTAACCTTTGGCATTGTCTACCCCTCCGATAGTTGTTTTGATGATACCGATTACCTTAAAGTTGCGACTGACACCATCAGCAGTAATCACCGTCACATTATCATCTAGGTTCAAACTTAATTTCTCAGCCAAGCCTGCTCCCAATACCACTCCATCACCTCGGTCTTCCAAACTACTCCAGCTGCCATGTGTAATATATTTTTCAGTGCCAAATAGGACACTTTCCTGTTTCACATCAATGCCTGATAAAATCCCGTTTAGTTTGGTGGCTCCATTTCTAAAGAACACATTGACATTGACCTGAGGAGTAATTCCGGTTATAGCAGGATTGTCTTCAATGGTTGCAATTATCTTGGCAGAATTCTTAATTCCTTCTGTATACTGGATCACCTTCGCATTTCTGAGGTTTATCTGTATATCACCCCCAAATTTCTTTTGCAAAAGATTTGTATTGTCCTCTGGGAGATCATTATAGATGTGAATATGCGCCAGTGTACTGAAGGCGAGCTCTGTCTGTGTATCATTGACACCAGTCATGAACCCATTCATAAAAATGTACATGGATATCCCGAAAGTTACGCTCAGTATTGCCACCAAGGTTTGCTTAACCCTTGAAGTAAGGTGGGCACGGGAAATCTTAAGATTTGTTACCCGGCTCATGGCTTTATCATTTGTTTAATAAGTCTGGAATCATCAAGCCCTGATATTATCTCGACCCAATCACTATTTCGGATACCTATTTCAACGGCTACTTTTTCCCCGTTTTTATAGCAAATACTATCCCCAGGCAAGAGATAGGCATTAGGGATAACCAGTGCATTTTCTTTTTGAGCTATTATGATATTTGCCTGCAATTGTGTGTTCACATAAAGATCTGGAGCTTCTACAAATGCTGCTTCACAAATAAAAGATTGCTGCAGCTCATCAAAAGCGGGATAGATCTTTGAAATGTGTGCATCAAGTAAGGCGTTTTTTTGGGTATTCAGCGAGATGATGGTCAGTTGCCCTTCTTTGATCTTGTCAATATCCTCCTCGCCTACAAACAATTTTATCAGGGGTTTTCCTCCTCCAATCTTGGCTATAGTCTCTCCTCTCCTTATCAGATCTCCCTGATTTTTATAAACTTCCAATACTCTTCCGTCAATAAAAGAGGAGAGGTAGTAATCGCTATTGTTCTCTTTTTGAATATTGAGTTGTGTTTCTGCATTATTTAGGTTAAGTCTTAGTTTTTCCACCAGGTCATGCAGTGATTTTTGAACGATTTCTACTTTGCGAGTACAGTTTTCAAATTGCAATTTTGCTCGCTCAAAATCCTGTTGCGACACGGCTCCGGTTTTAGACAAGTTTTGAAATCGCCTGTAATTGGCCCTATCTGTTTCCAGTTGGGCTTTGGCCTGTTCGATTTGCAAACGAAGCTGACTCTGCTGAGGTGAGTTTTCTTTCATGTTCTCAAGGGCATCCAGGTATGCAGCCTGTGCATTGGACAATTGCTCTTTTTGTACCTCACTGGAGAGCTGAAACAATGGCATCCCGGCATGTACGGAATCACCCTCCTGAACACTTGCGGCTACCAGGTAGCCTTCAATGTTTGCGGTTACCAGATATTCATTTTCCATTATGATGTGTCCACTGGCAAATACGGCATCCACTATGTTTATTTGCCGGGCAAGGGTAGTTTCTGATTTATTGCAGGAGCTAAGCATGGTCAAAATACCACAACAAAGCGATAGGTATAGTTTAGTTTTCATTGGATTCTTGGAATGATTTGGCTGTAATAGGAATAGGTGTTCAACAGATTATTTAAAAATGCATTCTCAGCTTTCAGGTAGTCCTCAAAGGCGTAGAGATAGCGATCCAGACTTATCAATCCCTCTGAATACTTTTGCAGCGTAAGTCTTTCGTTTTTTTCATAGAGTTGGAAAGCATCCAAAGCCAGCTGGGTATTTCTGAGGCTCGAATAATATTCCTCGATCAGTCGCTCATCCTGATTTTGGCTTTCAAGATTAACTTTGTTCCACTCATTTTGGGCCCATTCCAGATCCACCTTACTTGCTTGAAGTTTATTTTTGCTTGAGAAACCGGTGAAAATGGGAATAGAGAGGTTTAATCCTAGGTAACTGTAAGTCGACCAAGCGTTATTCCCAAAACTTACTCCAAAATCATCTCTGAATTGTTGAAAGCCATAATAGCCATTTAGGGAAAGTTTTGGCATGAAGAGAGATTTTTGAATATTTACCTGTGCCTGGGCTTGCTGTTTTTGGAGGCTGGCTAAGTTGATATTTTCATTTGGCCTCATTTCATCAGATCCAACCATCTCAGGCAATTCATCTGGAATAACTGCTGATATTTTCAGCGAATCTATTTTATTCATCCCCAGCAATAACTTGAGCTCATCCAAACTTTTATCATGCAATTGCTGACTGTTATTGAGATTTTGTTGGGTAACATAGGAATTTATCCTTGCCTGATTCACCGCAAGAGCATCCAACAGCCCTTCTTCAAATTTTTGCACACTTAATTGCACGATACTGTCGGAGACTTCCAAATCCTTCTCCGCCAGAGCAATTGCGCGCTTGGAAATCAATACCGAATAATAATTTAGACTTACCTGCTGGTCCAAAAGTTGGAGATAAACGATTTGTTGCACTTCTGAGGTCTCGTAGTTCAATTTGGCCAGCTTTACTTTCAAAGTAGATCCTCTATCAAGTAGGGTTTGATTTAAGGAAATTCCTGTATTGTAGGCGTAGTTTTGACCAAACTGCACGTCTCTGGTAGTCCCCGGCTGACCAAAAAGTTCACCCGGAACAGGAGTAATGGGAAGTTCAAAATTCCGTTGTCCGGCAAAGGTACCTCCCACAGTAGGTAAATAGATCGCCTTGGTAGCCTTAACGTCAAAACTGTTTTTCATCACATTGAGCTCATAGCTTTTCAAATCTGGATTTTTAGACCTGGATAGCTGGATCAGCTCCTCCAAGGTAGCTACCTCCAGGACAATAGGTTCTGTCTGTGCCAATGAAAAACTGCATGCCGCAGCCAACAATAAAACAGTCAGGAAATACTGGATAAATACTTCTATTCTCGTTTTTGTCATGGTACTTTGTTTCTTTTTCCGATAAAAAATTGTAATGAAAGGGTAGAAGTAATCCCACCCGGAGAATGCATCCCTCCAATATTTTGTGAATCAGTTGCCATCAAATAACCCAGATTAAAATCGATCATGAAACCGGGGGTGAATCGATGAGTAATCCCAAACGTCCCGTTTAGGTAAGCATAATTATGGGAAAATCTGGTCGTTTCTTGGTATCTCCCCTGACTCTGAGTAAAACCACCAGTACCTCCTTCCGCTACAGCCTTTATTCGACCTAGCTTTAATCCCGTGTATAACCTTGAAAAAGGTGAAAGGTAAAAGTGATATTTGCCGCCCAAACCAAAATTTATCATTGCTCCTCCGCTGCCATATCCATCGACCTGAATACCGTTATTTCCGATGACAACATTGTTTATTTGCTGCAATCTAGGCAACAACAGAAAGTCAACTGATGCCGTAATCTGGAATCTAGACGAAACAAAATATCCACCTTCTATTCCGAAGACTGTATTTTTATTGGTAAAGTCTGCAAATGTTACTGTATCCGGATTGGAAGAGCGATTATTTTTTGACAGAAAACGTTGGCCAAAACTCATCCCGATAGTCCATCTTTTTTCATAAAGCTGTTTTAAAGAATCAATAATTTCAGGTTGGTTCTCTAATTCTTCTATGGCCATTCTGGCTTCGGAGAAAGGAATGTATCCCGACGTTTGGGACCATCCATTTCCAACGGATAGAAGCCATAGAAGTAACAATGCTATTCTTTTCATTTATTCAGGAACTTGATTTCTCAGAGGGAAGCGCTAGTCCAGATTTGTTGCCGGGAAAATGCCCGATAAGAAATATTCAATACCAGCTTATTTTCCTCTTGGCTCTCAATAACTACGTCAGATGTAATCCCCCGCATCGGGGCATAGAGTTTACCGTACCATTTTCCATTTCGATTCTGAAGATTGAACAACATGTCCATTCCCAATAGCGGGCGATTCCGCAAATTCTTGTCTGGATTATTCCGGTCAGTCATAGGATTGCCGCCCTTTGCCTTGGATTGGTCTAACCAGACTATTTTTCCAAAATACTGATCCCCATTTTGGTAAATTTCAACTTTACTGGTTCCTTCTTCAGTAAGCCAAATTCCTTCAATGGATTTTTGGGCGTGAGCTTGAAATGCGATGAATAGTACCAAACAGGCTACTGTAATTGCCTTTTTCATAGTTTTTCACTTTTTGATTTTATAATGGTCAAATTAACGGTCAATATTATTTTAAAGAATTCCAAAGATGCTGAAGCAGGCGAATTGAATCCTGAACCATCCTCCAAAGCACAAAATCAAAATCCCATCCATTCAGTATTCAAGTTGTCCACGGGACCAAAAGATTTCCCATTGAGATTGATAGTTAGCCTCAATTTGAAATAAGGTGCTGGGTGGACCTCCGAGGAATAAAATTCGATGGGTCTAAAGAGGCTAGTTTCCGGATCTGAAAAGGAAAGACTCCTTCTACCCAAGACTCCTATTTCGGGCATGATCCGCAAGCTTTTACAGGCTAAAGAATAACTGAATCCTAACTTTAAGTTTCTTTTTCCAAGCACTAAATTTTTTTTTTGTTCTTCCGGGAAAATCCCATTATTGCCCAATCTAGCGACATCCCCGTCCGGACTTAAGAAAAATCGAAGGATTTGGCCCTTGGGCTTTGACATCTGATATTCTAAAGAAAGTGGTAATATCAGGTTGAGTTTTGAATTATTTCCCAGGTCCATATTCAGTCCCAAGATGGGAATAGGTAAGCCTGCCCCGAAAGTATAAGTATAGGTGGCACCAAAAACATAGCTCAATCGCTCACTTTTTTTAAGGCGCCAAAGGAAAAGCGCTGTTGGAAACACTTTTGGATCCGAGACGGTAAATTCGTCCTCCATCCAGCGAAAGCTGAGGTTTCCCATGAAGGTACTTTTCTTACCTGTATGGTAGATCATCGAAGTACCTATCCAAGGTTTGAAAAACAAGCGATCATCCTCCAAAGCTCCGATTTCTGTTCTTTCCACTTCAAATTCCCCATTGAGATGAACCAATAGAAATGAGTTCGTATTAGGTTCTTTTTGGGAAATTTTTCCAAAAACAGGTACACTAAATCCAAATGATGCAGAATTTGAACGGTATTGTCCTGTGGTATCGGTCAGATCTGCAGGAGGTATGTAGTTGTAATTCAAAAATATTTTGGGTGAAACTAATTGTGCATAAGCTTCTACATTGACCAAAAATCCTACAATGCCCAAAAGAATTGGCATCATGGGACTGATTTTTCCATTCCACATTTTTATTCCTTTTTTTCCCGAAGGAACAAAGGCAACAGTGACTTTATGAGAAAGAAATTTCTGAAGCGGGTAATTTTAGACCTAAAGCCAGCTTTTTCCCGCTGAATTTTATTACTCACATTAGGTTCTATTTTACTTAAGTAATCTTTATTTAAGGCCTAAACAATAAACCGAATCCTTCAAGGTTTGCGAAGAATTGGATAATTTAAAAGAGAAATTTATTTGGAGGCTTATATTACGTTCGAATCTTGAATCCTTTATTTTCCGGTCAGAAAACAGAAAAAAAATAAATGCGTTTCAAATTCAATTTGAGGAACTAAAGAAATCGGTTATGTTCACCCGGACAGGTTTAAAATATTTACGCTGAGGTAATTCATGTTTTTTTAAAGTCAATAATCAGCCCATCGTTTAAAATGAGTAGCCTTTTCCTTACTGATAAGAATAGGCGAGGGTGGCTCAGGGTGAACCTTGAGCAATAAACGTCCGGTAAAATAAGGTTCTATTTCTTCTATTGCAGATCGGGCAACCAAGTACTGGCGATTGGCCCTGTAGAACATTGCCGGATCCAATTGCTTTTCCAACTCATCCAGAAAAAATTCAATGACATAATCCTTTTGGTCCTTCTTTCGAAGGAATAATCCCCTTTCCTTCACATAAAAGAAGGCCACGTCAGACACATCAACGAGGTGCATTTTTTGCTTAAAATCAACAAGGAAACTCGAGCGGTAGGTATCCGGCTTAAATTCCCTTGCTAGGGTCAGCAATTGATGCATGTAGTTTTGGCGGTTGTAATCTTTATATGCCACCAGATAATGGTTAATGGCTTTCTCCAACTCTTGCGGATCTATCGGTTTAAGGAGGTAATCCAGCCCTTTCACTTTAAAGGCTTGTAGGGCATATTCATCGTAAGCGGTAGTGAAAATTACCGGTATCAAAACCTCAACGTGCTTGAAAATCTCAAAACTAAGCCCATCTGTAAGCTGGATATCCATAAAAATCAAGTCCGCTTCCTGTTGTGTACGCACCCAATCCAGAAAACCTTGAACACTATTTAATGCACCTATCACTTCAAACCTTATAGCAAGGTTTTCCAACTCTTTCAAAAGGCGTTTTACAGCAATATCTTCATCTTCAACGATTAGAATCTTAATTATGAGGCTCATAATTGTTTCTTTTTTAATGGCAAAATTACTTTAAATACCTTATTGTCTACACCGT
>NZ_CDSBKL010000192.1:0-7704 GCF_977115555.1 Aquiflexum sp. | reverse complement strand
CAATTGGGCCCTTGTCATTTTTTGAAAACTGGTATGAGGAATGTAAACCGAACGTGGGTTGGATCAAAAGGTATTCAGAAATCAAAGAAAATGATGAAATAAGGACGAAGGAAGCCCAAAAACTCTTAGCTGAGATCCAGGAGTTTCTGAAGCGAAGCAGTAGAAATGTGATTTTTACCCGGACTTTTATGAAGTATGGTCCCCAAAGGATAGGGACCTTTTTTGCCATTTTGGTGATGATAGTATTAAGCGGTTTTTATTGGTATGACGCAGAGCAAAAAGCAAATGAGCGGGTCATTGAGCGGGCTAGAAAGGAATCTGTAACGTTTTTGAATAGTCCGGAAGTAAATAACCAAGATAAGGCGATTTATCTGCTTGCAGAAGAGCGTTTTGAATCAGGTTATTTGACTTCATTTTTGAATTCGATTAATCAAAAGGATAGAATTTCTTTGGCTATTGACACTTATAAATTTTTGATTTATGTAGATAAGCATATTGAAGAACCAATTAGGAGTTTGGTTGTCGATTTTATTTATCAGGATCTGCAATCACCGGAGTCTTCAATTGAATCAGATTATATTTTGTCTCAAACCAATAAGTTTATGCTTATTCTGATGAGAGATAATTATTATAGCCACTCAAAAGAAAATGAAGAAATCATTTCAGATTTAACAGAAAGAAACAAGAATAGAGTCCTGGATTTTTATAAGGCAACAGGTCAATTTAGTCCAACGCTTCCTCTTGAGCTCAATTTGGCCATTCAGCTTTGGCTTACCGATGGCAAAGCAAATATTCAAGAAATAGATGAAGTTCTTCAGACCATTTCACCTGCTGAAAGCGAGGAAGGAGGAAATGCTTTCTCCCGATATTATCCAAAGGGAAGTTTTGAACCAAATGGAAGACAACCAGTGGATTTTAACAACGGTTACCATACTTTGGCTTCACTTTATGCCAGCAAAGGAGATATCATTGGAGTGGAATGGGCCTTTCAACAATTACTTGATAATAGCCAAAGGGAGTACTTTGAATTGGGAAGGGTATTTAATAATCACCAAAATATTTTGGGGTATTTGTATCAATATAAGTTTAGGAATTTAGCGCCGAGGTTAGTAAAATGGATAGCAACCAATACATTTGACAACCCCGAAATAACGATCTATAGAAACACGGTAATCCGGTCAGGATATATTTCACATCTATATGTTTGGGCCAATCTTGAACCTCAGGCCTTAAGGTCCTATCGAGGGTATATTTATCCGAATCTATTCTTTTCAGACCGATCTGTTTATGACCAGATGAGTGAGGATTATGAATTATATATCAATCAGATCAAAAACCCCTCGGAACGCAATTATCAATTGGCGATCAATTCTAAAAGAAAGGCTGTTTTTACCCACAAATATTGGTTTGACCGTCAAATGGAAGTCAATCAGGATTTGTTGGATTCTTGGTTGGACACTGCGTTTGAATACTATTCGAAGTTAGATGCCAACTATTTAGAAGAAAAAATAGCTTCAACTATCCCATACTATAATGATGGGGTTAGGACAACTCAGCCTACCAGAAAGGAATTGTTTATTTATCCAGATTACCGGGATGGTTGGTTCAGTTGGAACTACCATTCAGATATGTTCTATTACTATATGGATAGAAAAGGATTGTTGTCAAAAATGTTCACCACAGGGGATGATTTACAGACTATACATTTCTGGATTGCCAAAGCATTTGAAGTTAAAGCCTTTCCTCCTCCGGGTACGGCAGATAACGAGTATCCACTTTCAGATGAAACATTAACCCATGTATTGAATTTTCTGGAGAACCATCCCAAGGGTACAGGGGTCGATAAAAACCTGTTTTATTTGATTTTGGCCAACAGGGCATTTGATAAGGCGGATACGGCGAAAGGATTTGAGTATTATCGCAAATTCGATCAACAGGCTATTTCCAGGTCTTCCAATAAATATGAGTATTTAGAAAAAAACTTCTTTCTTAATATGATGACCCAGCTTGCAGCTAATCTGGTGCAACACGGGAAAATAAAGGAGTCCGTTGAATTGGCGGAAAGATTTCCAGGTGATGCGGAAAAAGCTTTCCCATATATGGCGATGGCTAAAAGAGCTTATAAAACCAATTCCGATCCACAGGCATTTGTTTTTTTGGATTCTGTTTCTGCCAAAACAGCAAACTTGGATTTTAATATTCTATTTCGGCCATTGGATAGTAGACCATACTTTATCAATGTTTTATCGACCATTGGAAGTCAAAGAATCAATAGTCTTGCCCGTGAAATTTTAAGGGATATTCCAGAACAACAGAAATTCGATGCTATATATGAATTGGTATCAGGATTGGCAAGGGAAGGTAATTATTATAGGGCATTGATAGCAATCCCAAATAACCTGACAGAGTCGCAGGATTTGCAATGCAGAGGCTTGATTTTGTTGGAAGCTTCCAAAAGAAAGGAACTGGAGTCAGGAGATAACCGCTGGAAAGAATTGGACAATTTTCTGGAATGGACTGAAATCTATTTTAATTTCTTAATAAACTGATGAATAAATATAACACATATTATTACCTGTTATTTGTCCTTTTGGTGATGGGTGGATTTGCTTCCATGGCACAGAACAGCTATGGTTTCAAAATCATGGGGTTGGTTGCCTTTATTTTTGGTTTGTTGTTTGTAACACAGTTTGTTTATGTTTTAAGGAATAAATCAAAAATTGAATACTTGGTTATTTGCGAACTTATCGGGTTGTTTACCATTTCTATTATTCTGGGCTTGAGGGTGTATTATATTCATTTTGAATTAGTCGAATTATTGTTCGGATTGGCAGGTGGGTTATTAATAGCCGTTTATGGAGTAAAAGCAGTTCAGTTATTCAAAGAAATCAACTCTAAAAATAAGGTATTGGCGATGCTGGTTTTATGTTTTTACGTGAGTTTGATATTGTACATTTTATCTATGACAGTAATTCCATTCTTTCCCATTTTTTCTGAAGTTTTCGGTATCCTTGCCTTTGTATTACTGATAATTTTCGGTGTAGTATCATTTAGGAAAAAGCAAATGCATTATGGGTCTGACAAGGCAACTTCTATTTCGGTTATTGTTGGGAATAAGGACAGGTCCATCATCCTGATGTCACTTTTTCTATTATTTACAGTGTATATGGGGCTATCCAAAGTGGAAGTGCTTCCCAAAATGTATTCAGATGAATTTCCCCAAGCTTATTTTGAATTGGTCAACACGGCAGAGATGGGTCAGGGTGAAGCCGTAGATGGAAAATACAAGCATGAAGAATTCAAAGAGAAATTTGAAAAGTTCTTGGAGAATTCGGAGAGAAGGAATGTTCGATAGTGTTGTTATTTTCATATAAGACAATAGACACAAAACACAAGAAGCAAGACAGATTCTTCTATACAATTAGAATTAGCTGACTATTTTAACTTTTACCTTCACTTGCCCAAACCCCAAATTGCTTGAAATGGTGCATCATGTGCTTGAAGTGAAATCTGTCCCATTCCTCCTTATTGAGGTACCCGAATCTGGGATGGACTTCGGATGCTCTATCATTTTTTTCATAATAGGCAATAAATTCATTCCAAGACTGTAGAAGTGCTTCTTTGGCTTTTTCCAAATTGGGATATTTTAAAGGAATAAGCTCTCCAGTATCATTAGGTGGTGTCATACCCATTCCCATTTCCAGATCCGTGAACAACAGATTTTGTTTGGCTTTGAGTGCTCTTTCACTTGGAGTGAAAGGAGGGTATTTGATTTTTCCAATAGATAATTTGAGTGTAATGGTCAAATGCTCTACCATATGCTGGGCTGTCATTTTACCAAACAAAGGTTCTGTATCGTCTTTGAGCAATGTTAAAGAATCTTGGAGTTGAGATCCGTTAATTATCATAGCGATTCTGGATTTTAGTTCAACTGTAATTTAACAAAAAAAGCGCCTGACATTGCCAAGCGCTTTTTCCCATCAAACGAATTTTTTATAGTTTTTTTAACTTCCACACATTTCGCACTCATCTGGATTATCAAGGGAACATGCAATAGCACCCTGTTTTTGCCCTTTGGTCAAGTCCATCGTTGGAGTAGAGGCTACTACTGTTTTTTCCGGCTCCAATGCTTTTTTGTCTACTGTAAACTGGATAGCCGCAGTTGCTGCCTGAGATCTCAAATAGTACATTCCTGTTTTCAGTCCCTTTTTCCAAGCATAGAAGTGCATTGAAGTCAATTTCCCGAAGTTTGGATCCTGCATGAAAACATTCATACTTTGTGACTGGCAGATATAAGCTCCTCTATCGGCTGCCATGTCTATGATGATTTTTTGAGAAATTTCCCATACAGTTTTATATAGGTCTTTGATGTTTTGTGGTACATCTGGAAGCTTTTGAACAGATCCATTGGCTGCAATAAGCCTGTTTTTCATATTGTCATTCCAAAGGCCAAGGCTTATCAGGTCTTTCATCAGGTGTTTATTGGCAATGATGAACTCACCGGAAAGTGTCCTTCTAGTGTAAATATTGGAGGTATATGGTTCAAAGCATTCATTATTTCCCAAGATTTGGGAAGTGGATGCCGTAGGCATAGGCGCTACTAACAAAGAATTTCGTACACCATGTTTGACAACTTGTTCTTTAAGGGAATCCCATTGCCATCTACCTGATTTTGGAGTTACTCCCCACATATCAAATTGGAATATACCTTTGGAAGCTGGGGATCCTTCATATGTTTCATATGGGCCATAGACTTTTGCCAATTCCATGGAAGTTTCCATGGCGGCAAAGTAAATGGTTTCGAAGATGTCTTCATTGAGACCTTTTGCCTCGGCTGATTCGAATGGCATTCTCAGCATGATAAAGGCATCAGCCAATCCTTGTATACCAAGACCTATTGGTCTATGTCTGAAATTTGATCTCCTAGCCTCTTCTACAGGATAATAATTGACATCAATTACTTTATTCAGGTTTCTTGTGGCAACCTTGGTGATTTCATATAACTTCTGATGGTCAAAGAATTTCTTTCCATCAGGTCCTGTTGTTACAAATTTAGGAAGGGCGATGGATGCCAAATTACATACTGCGACTTCATCTGGTGAAGTAAACTCAAGAATTTCTGTACAAAGATTGGAGGATTTGATTGTGCCAAGGTTTTGCTGGTTAGACTTTTTGTTGGCAGAATCTTTATACAACATGTATGGAGTTCCGGTTTCGATCTGGGATTCCAAAATTTCAAACCAAAGTTCCTGTGCTTTTACTACTTCTCTGGCCCGGCCTTCCCTTTCATATTTTTCATAGAGTCTTTCAAACTCTTCGCTATGACAATCTGCTAATCCAGGTGCTTCATTGGGACAGAAGAGTGACCAATCTTCGTTTTCTTCCACGCGTCTCATAAACAGATCCGGAATCCACATGGCATAGAAAAGATCTCTTGCTCTCATTTCTTCCTTGCCATGATTTCTCTTCAATTCCAAGAAATCTTTCACATCAGCATGCCAAGGTTCCAAATAGATAGCAAAACTACCTTTCCTCTTACCTCCTCCTTGATCTACATACCTTGCGGTCATATCAAAGTTTCTTAGCATCGGTACTATTCCGTTGGAAACACCGTTCGTTCCCCTGATGTAGCTTCCTTTTGCACGTACATTATGGATTGAAAGTCCTATCCCTCCTGCTGATTGTGAGATTTTTGCACATTGCTTCAGGGTATCATAAATCCCGTCAATGCTATCATCTTTCATTGTCAACAGAAAACAGGAAGAGAGTTGTGGTTTTGGTGTTCCAGCATTGAAAAGAGTAGGAGTGGCATGGGTAAACCACTTCTGGGAAAGAAGGTGATACGTCTCAATGGCAGCATCGACGTCTTCTTTATGAATTCCTACAGCTACCCTCATCAGCATGTGCTGTGGCCTTTCTACAACCTTATTATCCAGACGGATCAAATAGCTTTTTTCTAAAGTTTTGAAGCCGAAATAGTCATAATCAAAATCCCTGCTGTAGTCGATAGCCTCATCAAGTTTTGCTGCATGGTTTTTCACTACGCCATATACATCGGGTGCGATCAATGCTGCATTCTCGCCGGTTTTTGGATTGACATAAGTGTACAGTCTTTTCATGGTATTTGAAAAAGACTGCGAGGTGGTTTTTTGTAAATTGGAAATAGCTATCCTGGCAGCCAAAATAGCATAATCAGGATGCTTTACAGTAAGGGATGCAGATACTTCAGCTGCAAGATTATCAAGTTCTGTAGTGGTGACACCATCATAAAGGCCATCAATTACCTTTTTTGCTACTTCGATGGGATGGATATAATTGCTATCCAAACCATAGCAAAGATTTTCAATTCTAGCGGTTATTTTGTCGAACCGTACTGATTCACGACGGCCATCTCTTTTAATTACTAACATGACAAATGGATTTGGGTTGGTGGTGAAATAATTTAGAAATCCTCTCCGATGGAGAACTTAGGTGAATCGACCAGTTCTTTGGACTTCATCACCCCGGCCTTTTGGTAATCACCTACTCTTTTCTCAAAGAAGTTGGTTTTTCCCTGGAGGGAAATCATGTCCATAAAGTCAAATGGATTGGTACTATTCCATACCTTGGCACAGCCAAGTTCGACAAGCAATCTGTCGGCTACAAACTCAATGTATTGGCACATCAAATCGGAATTCATACCGATTAGTTTTACTGGTAATGCATCTGTAACAAACTCTTTTTCAATAGATACAGCATCCTGAATTATTCTTGAAACTGTTTCTTTTGGTAAATGATTGACCACATGTTGGGTATAAAGATGGCAAGCAAAATCGCAATGCAATCCCTCATCTCTTGAAATCAATTCATTGGAGAAGGTAAGACCTGGCATCAGACCTCTTTTTTTCATCCAGAAAATAGAACAGAATGATCCTGAGAAAAATATTCCCTCTACCGCGGCAAAGGCAATCAACCTCTCCTGGAAGTTACCGTTGTCAATCCATCTCAAAGCCCAATCCGCTTTTTTCCTGACACATTCGATATGTTCAATGGCATTCAGCAACCTGTCTCTTTCTACGTTGTCTTTGATATAGGTATCTATTAATAAACTGTATGTCTCAGAGTGGATATTCTCCATTGCAATCTGGAAACCGTAGAAAAACTTCGCTTCCGTGTACTGAACTTCTGAAACAAAATGCTCAGCAAGGTTTTCATTCACAATGCCGTCGCTTGCCGCAAAAAAGGCCAAAACGTGGGAAATAAAATGTCTTTCGCCGTCATTGAGATTTTTCCAGTCTTTTAGATCTTGGCTTAAGTCAATTTCTTCGGCCGTCCAAAAGCTAGCCTCGGCTTTTTTATAGTATTGCCATATGTCATCATGCTGGATGGGAAATAAAACAAAGCGGTTTTTGTTCTCTTGGAGAATTGGTTCAAAATGTTGCATTACTCTTAAATGTTTTGGGGTTAGTCTTCTTAATTAAGGAATTAGAAGGCTATATTGTTTTCAAAATACTGCTGGAAAGAAAAGGCCATTTTTTTGGAAACAGCCTTCAACAAATATGATGAACAAATTCCAAAAATAAAACCCTCGCAACGTCTAAACACTTCGTTTTTTGAATATAATTCAATAAATATTTAAATCATTAAAAAACAGTAGTTTATATGATTAATATTAATCTTTAACTTTAATTAATTATTGATGTATGGGGCATCAAAACTTTTTTT
>NZ_CDSBKL010000191.1:0-7719 GCF_977115555.1 Aquiflexum sp. | reverse complement strand
CCTTTCATTCATACAAATTGACTTTAAAATAACGTAGAGGTTTATGCCATAGTATATATTAGAGGGTTAAACAATTAAAATATTACAACCAAATGTAAAGAATCACTTTGTTTGATGCAATAGATACAGGATTTTTTTTATTTAATAATTTCACAAAAATCAGTCAATATCAAACTATTTGCACTTTATCGTCAAAAAACTGAAATTTAATTTGGAATTTGAGCCGGTGATCATCAAAAAATTCTACCGTATAGATATTTCTTAAACGCATATACTCTGAGGTTTAGTATAATGTTGCAAAACTCAGGCCTGATTTTTCAGAGAATGATAAAAAGGAAGAAATTAAGCTTACAGGTATGGGTGAATGCTGTTTTTAAGAATCGAAATTTATTAACTTCGATTTTTCAATACTAACAAAAATTATGGAAATAAGCGGAAAAGTAGTTCAAATCATGCCCGAGGCAAGCGGATCCTCCACTAAAGGCACTTGGAGAAAAAGAGAATATATCGTCGAGCAACCGGGACAATACCCTAAGAAAGTTTGCATGGTCATCTGGGGTGACAATATTGATCAGTTTGCACTCCAAGTCGGTGACGAGGTTACTGCATCAGTTGACGTAGAAAGCAGAGAATACAACGGCAGATGGTACACAGATGTGAAAGTGTGGAAAGTGGAAAAGGGCGGAGCCCAAAAACCCAAGGAAGCAGCTTCTGCCAAATCCATTCCTGAAATCACTACTTTTTCTGATGAAAGCGGGGATGATGTATTGCCTTTTTAAAGGTATTTTACTTTCTTCGATTGCAAATAATTTGTCTCAAACCAGAATTTTGGGACAAATTTTTTTTATATAATAGAGCCAACAATAAGCAATAAGCCATGTGGGAAGACGATGACGAAAATGATTCCTGGGACGGAAGTGACGAAGAGGAATTCCGAAAAGAACATGACCGGATCAATAACCATCCCCTGAAAGCCAAGGGAATGGAAATCTATAAACTTACAAGAGCTTTGGTGGGTTCTCTTGACGAGGCAAGGGCAGAACTCTACGGCAGTCTGATGATGGAAAGTGCTTTGATCCTTCCTTCAAAATTTTCCGGTGCAGAAGGCGTCAATGACTATATCCTTAAAATGGAAAATGCCACCATCATGAAAATCCATGCACGGAGTCTCAATTCTATGACATACCAACTGGCATTGGAGGGAACGCATGCCGAAGAACACCTGCAGCTACTGAGGGATGCAATCCAAGAGTATAAGGAAATGTTTGTCCTGTGGGTGAGTGGATTTGGATCAGCAGAAAAGTACGATGATGGCTGGGGGCTTTTTGTTGATTAGTGCAGGCTTTGACCAAATTTAAATCCAAAATATGCCCCACCCATCATCAATACCAAGGCGATTCCTCCGACCAAGAGCATAACACCCAGAGGCATTTCCCATTGTTCGGAGCCGATTTTGAAGCGGATGATTTTTTTGAAATCCATATTTCAAATTATTGATTTTAATGCAGGTTGACAAAAGAAAAAAAATAAAAAAGCGGGCTTACATAAACCCGCTCTTTCAATCAAACTAGTAAACAATTGTTCAAACTAGTAAACTTTAATTTATAAGCCACTAGTTTTTACGCATGTCTCCAACCTTTTGTTTCAATTTCTTCAGCAGATTTCTCAACTTTTTCTTTAAGCGACTCCTTGAAGGCAAATAGGTTCTTGGAAATTTCTTCAGAAAATGCTCCGATCATAGAGGCAGCCAATATTCCTGCATTCCTACCACCGTTCAATGCGACAGTGGCCACGGGAATCCCCGAAGGCATCTGCAGGATGGAAAGGATGCTGTCCCATCCATCAATGGAATTGGAGGACTTCACGGGAACTCCAATCACCGGCAGGGTAGTCAATGAAGCTACCATCCCGGGCAAATGTGCCGCTCCTCCGGCTCCTGCTATGATGACTTTGAGGCCTCTTTCTTTCGCACTTTTTGCATAATCCATCATCCTGTCGGGAGTCCGGTGGGCTGATACGACAGTCAGTTCATACCCCACTCCCAATTCTTCCAAAACCAATGCCGCCTCCGACATGATGGGCAAGTCAGACTTGCTCCCCATAATTATCCCTACCTTTATTTCCATATTTTAGGCTTTTACTTTGATCAGTTCTTTTATTTCCAAAGCCCTTTTTTTCAGGGTTCCGATATTTTCATCCAAAATGGTCACGTGTCCCATTTTCCTGAAAGGCTTGGTCGTTTTTTTACCATATAGATGCACATAAACCCCTTTTTGGGACATGGCCTCGTCCAATCCTTCGACATATGCATCGCCTGTAAATCCCTCTTCGCCGAGTAGGTTGACCATGGCAGCAGGACATCTTGTATCCGTATTGCCTAATGGCATGTCCATAACCGCTCTGAAGTGCTGCTCAAACTGTGAAGTGAAATTGGCTTCTATCGTATGGTGCCCGCTGTTGTGAGGCCGGGGCGCTATTTCATTGACAAGGATTTCCCCCGATTTTGTGACAAACATTTCTACTGCCAAAATCCCAATCATTCCCAATTCTTCGATGACTTGTATTGCTATTTCCTTGGCTTTTTGTTCAATATCATCAGTAATTTGTGCCGGGGAAAACAAAAACTCCACCAAATTGGCGGTGGGGTGAAATGCACACTCAACTGCCGGAAATGCCACAGTCTCACCATTTTTGTTTTTTGCTACTATGACGGCGATTTCTTTGTCAAAGTCTATCAGCTTTTCCAATAATCCCGGCGCATCAAAAGCCTTATCCAAATCACTTTCTGTCCTCAGAATCTGCACGCCACGTCCGTCATAGCCTTCTCTGCCAAGTTTGTTGACTGCCGGAAGAAAAGAAGCATTTCTGATCACATCCGCCTTGTCTTCAGTCAAAATAAAATCTGCAGTGGGAATCCCTTTTTCTTTGTAAAACTGCTTCTGCAGCCTTTTATCTTGGATCATTTTGATGATATGAGGCTGGGGATATACTTCCTTGCCCTCATCAGCCAACTTCTGAAGAGCCTCGGTATTTACATTTTCGATCTCGATCGTGATGATATCACAATCCTGACCAAAGGCATACACCGTCTCAAAATCATTGAGACTGCCATTTACAAATTTTTGAGAGATGGATTTGCATGGGGCGTTTGGATCAGGATCCAAAATGTGGATATCTATATTATAGCTAATGGCGGATTGGATGACCATACGGCCAAGCTGACCCCCACCTAAAATTCCCAATGTTTTTTGCTGATAATTCTGTTGCACGTATGGATTGTTGAAAGCCCAAAAATAAGTTAAAAATGCTGGTAACCGAAAATCGGAAGGTCTAAAATAGAAAAAGCCTTCGAATGTGGGCTATATATGTCTAAATGAGAAAGATATTTTACAGACTTACCTCCGACCAACAATCCAATACAGAAGCGAGCTCTTGGCCTTCTTTTGGCTTCGCAAAAAAATTTGATCTCGCAGCAAAAAAAATCAGAATAAGATACCACTAACCTATTTTGAAAATCTAATTCCCATCAGCTCCATGAGTTTATGGGCATTGAAACTTGGACAGGGACCATCTTTGAGTTTATAATCAAAGTGGATTTTATCATCCATGATTTCACTGTGAAAACTTTTATTGACAAGGTAATCGAGGTTGTTTTCAAGTTGGCTGAGTTCTATGTCATGGGTAGAAATGATCCCTTTACAGTTGCTTGCTGCAAGCTGTCTGATCAATGCCCCACTTCCCATAATCCTATCTGCAGTATTGGTTCCTTTGAGGATTTCATCTAATAAGAAAAAGACAGTCTCTCCCTCTTCAGCCTTGGACAAAAGCTGTTTGATCCGTGCGAGTTCCGCATAAAACGAACTGACACTCTCTCCCAGATTATCTGTATTTCTCATACTTGTAAACAATTGGAAAGGCCCGAGGATAAAGGATTCAGACATTGTCCCTAAGCCAATATTTGCCATGACCATGTTGATCCCCAATGTCCTCATAAAGGTTGTCTTTCCTGACATATTCGAACCGGTCAGCAAAATGGTTTTGGTATCTTCATGAAATGAAAAATCATTGCCAACTGATTTTTCTTTGGCAATCAAAGGATGTTTTAGGTTTTTGGCGTCGATTGTTTTATCCCTTGACCAAGTTGGGAAGGTATGGTTTTGCTCTTCATGGGTAAAAGCCCCCAAAGAAACCAATACTTGCCAGGTATCAAAAACCACTTCCCAACCCGCAATGTGGCTGCCGAATTTTTTCCGCCAGATTTCTGCCCGCCAAAGGAGAAAAAAGTCAATCCAAAAAATCAGGTTGAAGATTACAAACATCAAATTGATCCTGTTCTGGATCATAAAGGTCTTTTGCTCCAACGATTTCAACACTTTGGAAGCGACAAAATTTTCGTTTTTAATGGGTTCTTTCAGCGAGTGAAGATAGGGATCAGCAAAGTCAGATTTTTCTATCAGGGAAGCCCACTTCCCAAAAGTCTTGATGTCTCCCTGATTTGGAAAAACTTGGGATGCCTCGTGAAGTGATTTGAAAACCAATGTCAGGAAAAACAGCCCCAACACAATCCATGCCCCTACCCAGACCGAAGGAATCATTCCCACTCCGGCCAAGAAAAGCAGGATAACTCCCCCGACTGGCCCAAGTATCATAGGGAAATAGTAAAAAGACCGCCAGATTTTGGGCTTTTTTAGCCAATTATAAAAATCAATTTTTGACTTTTCTCCTTTGATAAATGCCCTACCTGTTGCTTCAAAAGAAGAAATAAAACCAGGCTTTGAGCTCAGTTCCCGGACAGCCCCAGACCTTTCTGTGGCTAGATTTGAATTCATATAGGATAGAAGCCAGGAAGCCAATTTGGCTTTTCCACCTTTGTTGACTGTATGGTTTATCAATTGGAACAAAGAATGGCTTCCGAAAATATCAAGGTCGTTGGAAAAGGGATGGCCTTTGTCCATGAATTCGGTTCCAGGGTCAAATCCTTGGAGGTTTCTGGAAGCTCTCTTCTTTTTTTCTTCCTCCATTATGACCAACTCAGACAAAAATGCAGTCTCATCCCGGTTTTTATTGAACAAAAGAATGAGGTAAACAAACCCTGTGAGGGAAAGTAAAAAGAGCAATAGAAATAAAGGCCTGTCTGTCACACCAACAATAAATGCTGCTGCCATTACAAAAAAAACAGCTATTCTGACAATAGAAAGTATGATGCCTTTTCTTTTTGCCTTGACAAGCAAACCCAAAATATCTTGCGAAACGTATGCAGTATCCATGCGCTAAAGATACCAAAAGAATCTCCTTGGGCTAAAAATTATAGATGCAGCAAGTTATAATCGGTTAAAAAACCTGTGAATTGAACCATATCAAAAAGACTGTGTTCTTTCAATGCAAGAAAGTCTTTGGCAGACAGGACCAAGTAATTTATTAAACTTCCTAAATTTGGAGTACGAATCAATGACTATGAAAAAATGGACGGTGTTGGCTTTGGCCATTTTGGTATTTGGGGTTAGCGCACAGCAAAAGCCCTTAGATATGTGGGGTATGTTTACCAAAACTAGGTTTGTCGAGAAATTGAACAGGGAATTTGGAATGTATTTCCTTTATCCCATCTTCCCAGATGAACTGAAAGCCATGGAAGGAAAGGAAGTTTCAGTAACCGGGTTTTATATTCCTCTGGATATGGTTACCTCCAATTATGCTGTTTTGTCCAAATTTCCCAATGCAGAATGTTTCTTCTGCGGAGGTGCAGGTCCTGAAAGTATCGTGGTGGCATACCTAAAAAAAACTCCCGGCAAAAGAATCAATGTGGACGAAATCATTACCATCAAGGGAAAGCTGAAACTCAACGAAACAGATATCGACGAATTGAATTTCATCCTTTTGGATGCTGAGATAAGTAAGTAAACCATAAAGCAGGATGCCCAAAAAAAAAGAAAATAAGGAAGAAAAAAGTAAAAAAGAAACTTTGGCTGAAGAATGGGATTTTTCTGAGGGTTTCGGTGGTATACCAGAAAATGTATCTCTTACCAAGAATATTGGATGTGCCTCAAATTCAGCTGATAAGAAGAAAAAAACAGGCAAATTTTCTCAGTCAACTTAATAACCAATTGATTTTTTTTGCGTTACTTTCAGGATAAAACTTAATCCCCATGAAAGTAAATCACCCACAAATCCCTACTTTCCTGTTTGCCCTAGGAATAATCTTTTTGATGTTTTCCTGTGAAAAAACAGAAGAACTATTGCCTCAGCAAGACACAGCTGTCTTGAACGAAGGTGCACAGGTTAATGCCGCTTTTGATGAAGCAGACTTCTTTACATTGTCTGCCATGCAAAGCAACGGTCTTGGTTTGAGGACTCAACTCGGCCTTGAAAGCGATTACTGTTCGACTACAAAAGTCGATTTTTATCCAAACAACAAGTCAATTGTTATCAACTTTGGCGAAGGATGCACGAGCCCAAAAGGAATCAAACGCAAAGGGAAAATCATGCTGTATTTTTCTGCATTGTCCTTTGAGGCAGGAACAGAAATCACCTTGGCATTTGATGGCTATGAAGTCAATGGGCTCAAAATTGAAGGGCGTCGTAAACTCATTCACCGTGGATTCAGTGCAGATGGCAATTATTTCATGTTTGAAACGGTGATTTCGGCAGGAAAAGTGACTTGGCCGGATGGGACTTTTGCAACACTTGAAGGTGAATACCTCAAAAAACTATTCCTGCCTAATGATTCAAGAGGATTCAAATTGGAAGTAACAGGCGGTAGCGGAGGAGTCACCAGACTTGGTGTACCGTTTATGTCATTGATTGAAGAAAAACTGGTTTTCAATCAGTCTTGTACTGACAAGGGAAATTGGGTACCATCATCAGGAAAGGTAGAGTTGACTTTAAATACAGATTCCAAATACCTGATTGATTACGGTAATGGCGAATGTGACAAAGTTGTTTCCGTCACTCACAACGAAAAAACTGTATCTGTAAAATTTGATTAGTTAAAGGTGATTAATTAAAAACGAAAAAGACCGGAAATTCCGGTCTTTTCTTATTTTTTCCCTTCAGGGTAAAAATGGTGCACATCCCTTTGAGGAAAGGGTATGTTAATTTTGTTTTCTTCCAAAGCTTCTTTGATTGCTTCCATACTTTCCCAATATACGGGCCACAGATTCTCAGTATCTGCCCAGCACCTGATGGTAAGGTCCAGAGAATTGTCCCCAAAATTACCGAAATGAACTACCGCCTCAGGTTCTTTATGGATTCTTTCGTCTTTACCCAACACATCAAGGATTATTTTTCTTACACTTTTGATGTCAGTTCCATAGGCCACCCCAACTTTCATATCTATCCTTCGGGTTGGTTTTTGTGAATAGTTGACGATCAAATTATTGGCTAAAATCCCGTTGGGGACTGTTACCAACTTGTTGTCAAAGTTTCTCAGTTTGGTATATAAGATATCAATACTTTCCACTTCACCGGTCGTCCCTTGGGCCTCCACGGTGTCTCCTACTTTGAATGGCTTGAACATCAGGATCAAAACCCCTCCTGCAAAGTTGGCTAAGGATCCCTGCAATGCCAGACCGACTGCCAAACCAGCAGCACCCAAAATTGCTACAAAAGAAGTCATTTCTATTCCCATGGTGGTGGCGATGCTGATCAGCAACACTACCCAAAAAATGGCTTTGGCAAAACTTTTTAGAAAAGTGGCCAGAGAGGCATCCACTTCCGACTTTT
>NZ_CDSBKL010000190.1:0-7723 GCF_977115555.1 Aquiflexum sp. | reverse complement strand
CTTGGGCCTTTGTGCCGCCATAAAATCCATGGATAATCTCAAACCTGCCAAGTCATTGTTATAGGTATCATCTATAATCAGGCAGTCATTGATTCCAGGCTTGAGTGTAAGTCTCATCTCCACGGCTTTGAGGTGGTTGAGACCCTCTTGGATCAGGCTTGCGTTAAGGCCCAAAGAAAGAGCAGCTACCATTACATGCCGTATATTTTCTAAAGATGCTTGATCCGAAAATGGTACCGAAAAAGTAAAAACACTCAAATCCGGCTTCATCAGCAGGATTTTGGAGCGGTCTGATTCTTTTTTGACAGACAAGGTATAATCTGAACCTGCAGTATCTGACCAGCTGATTAACTTTTCCTTTTCAAATTTTGAAGAAAGGTATTCATGGATTTTTGTATGTTCTTTCCTGTAGATGATAAACTTGCTGTTTTCAAAAAGTAATGCTTTTTCAGCCAATTTTTGATCTTGGGATTCAAAACCCTCCTCGTGTGCAGTTCCGATATTGGTAAAAATTCCAATCTCAGGCTTGAGGATAGCTTCAAGTTTCACCATTTCTCCGGGTCTGGAAATACCCGCCTCCATAATGGCAACCTGATGGTTTTGCTCAATTCCAAAAACAGAAAGAGGGACGCCTACCTGACTGTTATAGCTTTTTGGACTTTTTGCCACAGCATATTGCTGTCCCAAAACCTGCCCAAGCCATTCTTTGACAATGGTTTTCCCGTTGCTTCCTGTAATGCCTACCAGTGGTCCGGTAAATAAAGACCGCTCATAAGCGGCTATTTGTTGCAATGCCCGATGTGGGTTATCCACAGTGATGAAGGTGCTGTTCGCTGCCAAAGATGCAGAGATGTGGTATCCCTTTTGTAACAAAAAAAACTTTACTCCCTCTTCATTGAGAGTTTTGATAAAATCATGTCCATCAAATTTCGCCCCTTTAAGAGCCACAAAAAGGGTTTTTGATGGTTCAAGGATATTTCTGGAGTCAATGGAAATCCAACTCACAAGCCCGGAATTAGCATGGGAAACCATTTCTCCTTCCACCAATTCACATATCTGATGTGCCGTGAGAGATTGGATCATAGGATAAAATTAAGGATTTGGCGTTATTCTTCTTTCTTTTTGAAAAACACCTGTTTGATCCACCTCGGGAGGAAGATCGCTCCAAGTATCAAATAAGGATAGTAAGAGAGCATCCTCCAAAGAATACTCGTTACAAATGTGTAGCCATTCAGGAATTCTGCAAAGAACTGTCCGAAGAAAAACTCTGCGGTACCACTGCTTCCAGGAGTTGGGGAGATCATCATCACAATCCACATGATCACCTGTCTTGCAAAAATCACCACATGCTCCGAAATACTCAATGATTCATAGGCGCCGATCAAGGCATTGAGCATAAGGTATCTCGAGCTCCATATAAAAATAGTCGCGCCTACAATCGGAAGCCAGTATTTGTAATTTTTTCCGATGAGCTCTTTAGATGCTTCTATAATCTGATTGCTAAATTCATTTGCCGAATGTTTCCATTTTTTAAGCCATCTAATGGAATAGATCTTTAACAATACCCATTTGAAAACCCGGGGTTTATAGAAAAGGGCCAATGCCATGACCAAAGAATAAGAGGCATAAAGGGCATAACTTACCCAAAATAAAACCTCCAAACTTCTCCCTAGCCTCATTTCCATCATTCTGCTCGCCGGAAAAATATTTCCCTGCGCAAAATATAAAATGATTGGCGCACCGATGACAAAGAATAAATTATCCAAAATGGCCGTTACCATGACATAGGCGATGGCTTTTCCAAGTTTGATTCCCTCCTTATTCAAAATAAAAATGGCTACCGCTGAACCTCCTACTACCGAAGGAGTCACCGCAGAGGCAAATTCCCAAAGAATGATAACATAAAGCGCACGGCCCCAAGTGAGTTGTTGGTCTGTAACAGCCCTGATTCTGTAGATGTAACCCAAATCCCGAAACAAAATGACAACAATGGCCAATAGAATCCACCAGATCGATCCATCAAACACTCCCTTTAATGTCTGTGCGTTGATGTTGGGGTCGAGATAAAACATCAAAAAGACAATCCCCAGACCGATTAGCACCGGAAACCATACCTTATTCGGATTGAGGGTTGCAAAAATCTGCTTATTATCTAGTTTCATACACTACGCCGAAGGAACCGTTTCCTGCTTTTCTACCCAAAAATTGTTGAACCCTTCACCTATCGTAATTGTAACCATAGATAATTGTAATAATTCCAAAATTGCCAGAAATGTGTAAATCACAAAGATTTTTTCAGGCTTATAGCTGATAAATTCAGTAAATGGCACCCGGTCTTTCAATAACATCTTTTCCAACACAAAATCCTTTTGTTGCTCAATGGTATAGGGATACTGAATGACGGTATGTTTTGTCTCATCTGTTCTTGCACTGTATTTGGACATTACCTTTTGGTATACTTTTAGTAACTTGTAAAGGTCAAGGTCCTGCATTTCGGCATCGACATCATCAGCTTTGGCTAGTTGATTGAGTTCTGATAAGATATTGCCTCTCTGCACTTTCGCGAGTCTAGTCTCCTCCAGATTTGCGAGTTCGAGTATGACTGATTTGTATTTTTTGTATTCCAATAAGTGCCGGATCAATTCTTCCCTTGGATCTATTTCTTCCCCATTTTCATCCAATTCAGGACGGGGAATCAACATTTTGGATTTTATTTTCATCAAGGTGGCAGCAAACAAGATGAAATCACTTGCCACTTCGATTTCCATTTTTTCCAGATGATGGATATATTCAAGAAAATCCAGGGTGATTTTTGAAATCGGAATATCATAAATATCCAGCTCATCCCGTTCGATGAAAAACAGCATCAAATCGAATGGTCCTTCGAAAAGTGGTAATTTGATTTCAAAACTCACTGTAAACTATTTTATTTTCTTAATTTTGCACTTCAATCTTGTTCAAAGATATCCAAATAATGGTAATTTATTCATTTGGCCCTTAAAAAGACCCTTTACCAATCCTGATAATATTCGAAGAAAATTCGAAAAAACAATTCGGGATTCGAAATGTTAATTACCTTTATTAAGAACCGTATTGCTGATGATCATAAAACCAGGAAAATTGCTTGCAAAGATCGATTCACCCACCGATCTCAAAAAACTTTCTAATGACCAATTGGTACAAATCTGCGATGAACTCAGACAGTTCATTGTAGATAATGTTTCTGTTTATGGAGGGCATTTTGGTGCAAGTCTTGGTGTGGTGGAGTTGACGGTTGCCTTGCATTATGTCCTCAATACTCCTGAGGATCAGCTTGTTTGGGATGTGGGACACCAAGCATACGGACATAAGATTTTGACAGGAAGAAAAGAACAGTTCCATACCAACAGACTTTACGGAGGCCTTTCGGGTTTCCCAAAAAGGAAAGAAAGCGAATATGATACCTTCGGTGTCGGACACTCCAGTACTTCCATCTCTGCTGCTTTGGGGATGGCCGTGGCATCAAAATACAAGGGTGATTTCAAAAAACAACATGTGGCGGTCATCGGAGACGGTTCCATGACCGGGGGGATGGCTTTTGAGGCAATGAACCATGCGGGTGTATCTGATACAAACATGCTCATCATCCTCAATGACAATTGCATGTCGATCGATCCCAACGTGGGAGCCCTTAAGGATTATCTCACAGATATTACCACTTCCCATACCTACAATAAAGTAAAAGACGAAGTTTGGAACCTATTGGGAAAGATTTCCATGTTTGGTGCTTCGGCACAGGAAATCGTGTCCAAAGTGGAAGGCGCGATCAAATCTGCGGTTTTGAAGCAAAGCAACCTTTTTGAATCCCTTAACCTCAGGTATTTCGGGCCTGTCGATGGCCATGATGTCCACCATTTGGTAGAAATCCTCGCCGACATGCGAGATATTCCGGGCCCTAAGATTTTGCATTGTGTGACTGTAAAAGGCAAAGGATATGCCCCTGCTGAAACCGGCAACAAAACCACTTGGCATGCCCCTGGACTTTTTGACAAAGTGACCGGTGAGATTTACAAAAAAATCCCTTCGAAACCCCAAGCGCCAAAATACCAAGATGTATTTGGCCGTACGATTGTCGAATTGGCAAAAGAAAATGACAAGATAATGGGGGTAACCCCTGCAATGCCTTCCGGTTCCTCATTGAATATCATGATGGAAGAAATGCCTGACAGGGCATTTGATGTCGGGATTGCAGAGCAGCATGCCGTGACCTTCTCGGCAGGATTGGCCACTCAGGGATTGATTCCGTTCTGTAATATTTACAGCTCATTTATGCAGCGTGCCTATGATCAGGTGGTCCATGATGTATGTCTGCAAAATCTTCAAGTTGTTTTTTGCTTGGACAGGGCAGGATTTGCAGGTGCAGATGGACCAACTCACCACGGGGCTTATGACATGGCGTTTTTTAGGTGTATACCAAATTTGGTTGTATCCTCGCCCATGAATGAAGAAGAATTAAGAAACCTGATGTTTACAGCGACCAAATTTGAAGGTCCCTTTTCTATCAGGTACCCAAGAGGACAAGGTGTCATGGTTGATTGGAAAACTCCGATGAGGGAAATCCCAATCGGACAGGGAAGGATTGTGAAAGAAGGGGAGGATGTAGCCATATTGACGATAGGACATATCGGCAATTATGCTGTGACTGCCTGTGAAACGCTTGAAAAAGAAGGTTACAATCCGGCGCATTACGACATGAGGTTTGTCAAACCTCTTGATGAGGCATTGTTACACGAAGTCTTCGGCAAATTCAAAAAAGTAGTGACTGTAGAGGATGGCTGCTTAATGGGAGGATTTGGCTCCGCAGTTTTGGAATGGATGGTGGATAATGGATATTCTGCAACTGTGAGAAGATTAGGTATTCCTGATGCCATTATTGAACATGGCGAGCAGATTGAACTCCACAGAGAATGTGGCTTTGATCCCGAAGGCATTGCAAATGCAGTCAAGCAAATGGCTGAATCTGTTGTGGAGAAGTAACTTGAGTAATTTTAAGATAAATTCAATCCTAGCTATAAGCTGGGATTTTGTATTTTAGAGCTGATGATAAAGTTTATTTCGGAAGGTTCCGGCCAAGCCCTCATTCTTATCCACGGATTCTGTGAATCAAAAGAAATGTGGATAACTTTTTCGAAGGAATTGGCCAAAACGCATACTGTTTATTGTATTGACCTGCCCGGTTTTGGTGAAAGTCCTTTGCATCAGGATAACATAACATTAGAAGAAGTTGCCGTAATGCTTCAGGAATGGATGGAAGACAATGACATTCACAATCCCATAGTCGTCGGTCATTCTTTGGGGGGATATGTTACCTTGGCGTTGGCCGAATTGATGGGAAGTGGCTTAAGGGCAATTGGATTGTTCCATTCAACGGCTTTTCCGGATGATGCCGAAAAAAAGAAGACCCGAACCAAAACCATTATTTTCATCAAAAAACATGGTGTGGATAAGTTTATTGATTCATTCGTTCCCCCACTTTTTAGCGAACAACACCGGATTACAAACCAAAGGAATATTGAGGAATTAACCATCCTTGGAAAGAAAAGTGCTAAGAAAGGAGTACTCGCCTTTTTGGTAGCCATGCGGGACAGAAAAGACCGGATGGAAATCTGGAAAAACTTCAAAGGGAAAAAGTTGATGATTGCAGGGGTATTGGACGGAGCTGTCAAAATAGAAGGAAGCAGGATGCATCAAGCCTATACAGACGATTACTTTGAGCTTCAAGATGTTGGTCACATGGGGATGTTTGAGTCTGAGCAAGCCACCTTAGAAATCCTCAAGGTTTTCCTAGCTAAAGTAGGCTAATTTCATTTTTTAAATGTCAGCCCTTTTCCTTATCGGCGAAATCCACCAAAGGATGCGGATAATTACTTCCCAAGAAGACGCCGTAGCCTTTTAATTCTTTTTTTGAAAGTGTATTGGGTTGGTGGATATCATATCCCGGAATCTTGGCCAATTCGGGAATCCAATTCCTAATGAAGTCCCCATTTTTGTCATAATTATTGGCTTGTTTCAGGATATTGAAATACCTGTTTTCCCTTGGGTCATTTCCAACACCCGCGATATACATCCAATTTCCCCAATTTGAACAAACGTCATAGTCAATTAATTGGCTCTCGAAATACATGGCTCCCCAACGCCAATCAATGCCCAAGTCATTGACAAGAAAGGAAGCGACATTTTGTCGGCCTCTGTTAGACATAAAACCGGTGGCATTGAGTTCTCGCATGTTGGCATCAACAAAAGGTATCCCTGTCTTTCCCTCAGCCCAATCCCAAAATAATTTTGCATCTTTCCGCCAGTTGTCCACATGGTTTTTTATGCCCTCAGGAAGAAATATTTTGTTGCCGTGTTTTTTGGATATAAACCTGAAGTAATCTCTCCAGATCAATTCAAACACCATCCAATAGGTGGAATCATTCTTTTTCCTTTCTTTCTCATATTGCTGTACTTCTTCATAGATGTACCTCGGAGATACGCATCCCAAAGCCAACCAAGCAGAGAATTTACTGCTGTAATCGGGGCCCAATAATCCGTTTCGGGTTTCTTTATAGGTCTTCAGGCAGTCATTTTCCCAAAAGTAGGACTGGAGCCGTTGAATCGCAGCATCTTCCCCTCCAATAAATGGCAGAACACCCTTTTTGGCAACTGAGGGTTCACTCAATCCAAATGTGGATAACTCAGGAATTTCCCCCAACTCAATACTGATTTCCGGAAAATTGATCTTTTCGGGCTTCTCAATGGACTTTCTGACTTGGCTGAATTTCTCGCACTCTTTTCTGAATTTGGTAAAAACTTCCGGCGTCTGATTGACTGGAAAGGGCAGGTCCTCGATATGGTACAAGGTGCTTTGCCAAAAAGTGTTGGTCTGGATACCTTTTTTCCAAACTGTACTTTCCAGATTTTTCTCTACTTTTTTTTCTTCCTGCGTCACCTCCTCTGAAAAATATATTGCTTCAGCCTGAAATTTCTCTGCAAGTTCAGGGATCACGGATTCAGGGATACCCATTCGGATGATGAGGTTTCCTCCTAATGCAATCAGGTTGCTTCTTAAGTTATCCACAGCCTCTATCAGGAATTTGGCCCTGAAAGCCCCTGTTTTTTGTATTCCCAAATCCACCCTTTCAAATTGCCTTGGGTCAAAACAATACACCGGAATGACTTCGAAAGATTCTTTGCAGGCATTAGATAAGGTTGCATGATCATGCAACCTTAAATCATTTTTAAACCAAACTATTACTCTATTGTATTTCATTTGTTTTTCAAACACCCTGTGGAATTAAAGTGTTTGGCTAAATCCTGTATATTCTCGCTGTAGCAGTTATTAAATTTTCTCTTGTTAATCATTAATCCCCCAATTAAAATTTAGAAAGGATGAGTTCAGCCCGATTTTTTCTGGAAAACTGTTTGGCAGCTAGGAATAAGCTTTTGCTTATTACCATTTCTGTTCTGATTGTTTTCCTTAAAATATTGGGTCCCTTAGATTGACTGGAAGCTTACTTTCATCTTATCGTATTTATATTCCATTCAGGTGTAGGGTGAATATGGTATTCAAAAGGTTTTTGTGTACCTTAAAAGTAAAATTTCTATTTTTCTCGAATAATGGGAATAGGATTTTAAAATTGTGGATAAATGAAAAAGCAGGGCATGTATGCGAAAATGATGGGTTCATGGGTGATACTTATGC
>NZ_CDSBKL010000189.1:0-7793 GCF_977115555.1 Aquiflexum sp. | reverse complement strand
CCAACTTTGCCATCAGATGTTTTTGGCATTCGGCAGCGGTTTTTTCCCATTTTGCTTTGGCAACCCTATAGTCGCTGTCAGTAGCAATGATTTCCCGCGCATCTTGCCAAAGACACAGGATTCCTTCAGCGCAGAGGTATTCCTGCACGATTCTGGATGAAACCAATTCTCCGAAGGAGACTACCTGATCGTAGTATTCATCATAATTTTCTTTATTGATTGGTTTTTCCAACACCCTGTCGAGCTGTGAAAAAAAATTCTCTATGGCAGGAAAAATGAGATTTTCGGGTTGAAAAAGTTCACGACAAATATCGAGGTGATAGTATTTTAATTTTGTACTATTCTCATGAAAGGGCTTTTCGGCAAGTTTTAAATTCAACAATTCCTCCAAGGCATTGGTGGTTTTTCCCATCGCTGAAACCACTATTACGGTATGATTCCGCAATCGATTGAATAAAATTTCACGTAAGTTTTTGATAGATTTAGCATCTTTCACAGAAGCCCCGCCAAATTTGAATACAAATGTTTTTGCCATAAAAATTAATTTGTAATTTTAAATATATAAACCCAATAATTGTATTTTTCCTATATCATGAAAACAAAACTTTATTCCCCATCTGACTCCTCTTTGGCGTATTCGGTCGGCACTACTTTGGACCGTTTTATCAAAATGAAACAAGAGGAATTTTCTTTTGCATCCGGAGAATTGTCCCAACTACTCCGGGACATCGCTTTGGCAGCAAAGATAGTAAATCGTGAAACCAACCGTGCAGGCCTCGCAAATATCGGTGGTGCTTTTGGACAAACCAATGTGCAGGGCGAAGAACAGCAAAAACTCGATGTCATCGCCAATATCCGCTTTACCCGAGCCTTGACTAAGGGGGGTGAAGTCTGTGCAGTGGTATCTGAAGAAGATGATGAAGTCATCGACCTACAAAACAAGTCAGGCAAATATGTCGTTGCCATTGATCCCCTCGACGGGTCTTCCAATATCGATGTGAATATTTCCATCGGGACGATTTTTTCTATTTACAGGAGAGTCACTCCCGCAGGAAGTCCGATTCAGCCTGAGGACATCATGCAGCCCGGCAACCAACAGGTGGCAGCAGGTTATGTACTTTATGGTTCTTCGACGATGTTGGTCTATACCACCGGTCACGGAGTAAACGGTTTTACCTATGAACCTTCATTGGGTGAGTTTTTCCTTTCCCATCCCAATATGTGCGCACCTGAAGACGGCAATATATATAGCGTGAATGAAGGAACTTACAATCAGTTTGAGCAGGGATTAAAAGCCTATATCGAAAAATGTAAATCCAATGAATACAGCGCCAGGTACATCGGAAGCTTGGTCGCTGACTTCCATCGAAACCTGCTGAAAGGTGGAATTTACATGTATCCTGCCACCGCAAAATCCCCAAAAGGAAAACTCAGACTGCTGTATGAAGCCAATGCTTTGTCCTTTATTGCCGAGCAGGCAGGAGGTATGGCGACGAATGGTAAAGGTAGAATTTTGGATATCCAACCTACCTCATTGCATCAGCGGACGCCTTTATATATCGGTTCCAAAAAAATGGTGGAAGAAGTTGGTGCGTTTTTGAATGTTGAAAAAGGAAGTTTTGTAAAGACTTAAAAATGGTCAACCTTCCGAATACTTCCTTCTGATTTCGGCTTTCAGGATTTGTCTTGCGACCAAGGCACGGGCAAGGTCTGAAGCCAAAGTTTCAGGATCTGATTTGTGGAGGATGGTTTTCAGTTTTTCTTCCCCCAGATCCACCCTGTAGCAGATCTGAAGGAGTTTTTCAAAGTCCCGGTCGAGCATGGTTTTGATCAAAGGAGTCAGCAGGGAAACCAAATCTTCCTCGGAAAAAGCTTCTGTTAAGGCAGGAAGCGAAAAATCTTTTTGGAGGTATTGGGCGGCTTCTTTGGTCAATGGAAGATTCATGCTAGTTCAGAGTTTGGTATAAACAAAGAAAGTGGGGAAAGACCCCCACTTTTATTCTAAGATTCGAACCTCAATATTTTGATTGAAATCAAGCTTCCGGTTCTGTTTCTTTGGTTTCTTCTGCTCCATCAGCTTGATCTTCCAAAACCTCCGGTGCATGTTCGCGGATGATTTTGTACCAAGCGACGAGTTTTTTGATGTCGGAAGGATATACTTTGTCTTCGTCAAAATCAGGAAGCACATGCTTCAGGAATGCTTTCAGTTCGTCGGCATCCGCATCCGCATCCAATCCCACATCGCCTTTAAATTCCTTTTCGATGCTTTTGAGGATATTTTCCAAAGGTGTTGCACCTTCTTCGGTCATGGTGTACATGGAGATTTCAGCAAGGACAGAAACTCGGTGGTTGGCACCTGCAATGAGCTTGCCTTTTTTCTCGTCCATGGATTCGAGGATGACACCTCCACGTGAAGGCTTCAGGATTTTATAGAGACCCGGTTTGCCGGAGATGGTAGCGATTTCGTTGAATTTCATTTTCTGCTATGATTTAAAGGCTGCAAATATAGGAAGATATGATTATCCGCAAATAGGTATGAAGGTTAATTATGAGTCATTTTGGGTGCGCCCAATTGCCCATAGTCCATAGTCCACAGCAGGTAGTTTTGACCTTCAGGCATTTATTTTCTATGCACAACAATTAAACTATAACCATTTAACCAAATAACCATTTTCACTTCTTCGATTCCAAATATTCCCTGACTTCGCCTTCTATGAATGCACTCAGTTCCTCGCGGCCTTCTTTCTTTTCGGCGGAAGTGATAAAATATTGGGGTTCTTCTCCAAAGATTTCGATGGTTTTGTCTAAAAAAATCCGGGCATTGGCCGTGGATTTTTCCATACCCATTTTATCAGCTTTGGTAAATACCAAAACAAAGGGAATTCCGTTTTCGCCACACCAAATGATAAATTCCAGATCTATTTTTTGAGGTTCCAGCCTGCTGTCAATGAGCACAAAGATTGCCGCTAGATTTTCCCTTTTGGTCAGGTAATTCCGGATCATTTTCTCCCAAGTGGCTTTCATGGCTTTGCTTGCTACCGCAAAACCATAACCCGGCAAATCGACCATGTACCACTTGTCATCTATGTGAAAATGGTTGATCAGCTGGGTTTTTCCCGGTTTTTGGGATGTTTTTGCCAAGCCTTTATGGTTGGTAAGCATGTTGATCAAAGAGCTCTTGCCTACGTTGGATCGGCCGATAAAAGCAAATTCGGGCTTTTCAGGAGCCGGGCATTTTGTATAGTCAGTGTTGCTGGTGAGGAAGACTGCTTTTTTGATCATGGGAAATATTATTTGCCACAAAGGTAAGTCATTTGGCTTAAATACTGTCACAGTATCCTTTCGATAGGGGATCGAAGTCAATTCCGGTAGAATTTTTAGCCCAAATATTTTTAGGAAAAGAGGCGAAATACCTGATTAAATCAAAATTAAATAAGATAGCGAGCTGGAATAGGCATTAATTCCCAACAATTTTAGATTGCTCGGGTTTCCTTAGTAATATTGCACCACAGTTTCAAAAATGACATGTCAGTAGTTCCGTACAAAGAAAAGCAGGAAGGCAAAAAAGAGCAGGTTGCCGAGATGTTCAACAACATCAGCAAGAAATATGATTTTTTGAATCACCTTCTCAGTCTGGGTATTGACATTACCTGGAGGAAAAAAGCCATCAAACTATTGCAGAAAGACAAGCCAAAGTTGATTTTGGACATTGCGACCGGGACGGGTGATTTTGCCATTGAGGCCTTGGCACTCAATCCTGATAAGGTGATCGGTGTGGATATTTCTAAAGGAATGCTTGAGGAAGGCAAGAAAAAAATGAAGAAAAGGAACCTCGACCATATCATCGACCTGCAGATGGGAGATTCTGAGAAGTTACTTTTTGAAGATAATAAGTTTGATGCCGTCATCGTTTCATTTGGTGTCAGGAACTTCGAAAATCTCGAAAAAGGGCTGTCGGATATGTACAGGGTTTTGAAGCCGGGAGGAAAAACGGTAATTGTCGAATTTTCCAAACCCAAAAAATTCCCGATGAAGCAAGGATATAACTTTTATTTCAAATATATTTTGCCTCAAATCGGTAAATTGGTGTCCAAAGACAATTCAGCTTATACCTATTTGCCTGAATCAGTCCAAGCCTTTCCTGATGGAGAGAATTTCCTTTCAGTATTAAAAAAAGTCGGATTTAAACAAACCCAATGCAAACCGCTCACTTTCGGAATCAGCTCAATTTATATCGGAGAAAAATAGCCTTCTCCATTTTTGGCGTACTTATTCTGATATCGGAAGTCAGTGCACAATCCCGGTTTAACGAAATCAGTAAAGCCGGTCAGGATGAGAATTTTATATCCTATGGGTTTTTTCTTGCCGGGCACTCCAATACCTGGCGGATGAAATATTCTGAGGCTTTTCTAGATCCTACCAATACTGACCTGAGGAGAATCCAAAGCATTGTTCCGGTATATTCAGCAGGGTTTTCTTTGGGATTTTTGGCGACTGTCAGGTTAAATGACCAACTCAATGTGCTTTTTACCCCAAAAGTCGGTTTTTATGAGTTCCGGACGGATGTCAATTTTTTTGAACCCAATCCTGGAAACGGCAACACGAACAATGAAATCACATTTAGGAGGGAAACATACATCAATGAAGCCACCATGGTGGAATTCCCTTTGATCTTCAAGTATAAATCCCAGCGCTTCAACAATACAAGGATGTTCTTTACCGGAGGTGGATCTGCCATGTTCCGCACCAAAGATCAGGAAGAAGCAAACATTGAGGATTTGGTCACCACAGGTAGGGATTTTACTGTAGACTTTGGAATGGGTTTCGACCTTTATTTCAAGTTTTTCAAATTTTCTCCTGAAGTCCGGTTTTCCCATGGTTTGTTGGATGTCTATGTTCCGGAAGAGTCAAATCCGGCATTCAGAGATGCCATTTCACAAATCAGAAGAAAATCCATCACTCTTTACCTCAATTTCCAATAATGGGATAAAGTCAGATAGTCCATGGTCGATGGTCCATAGCTCCAACAATATATTCTGACCACTGAAAAACTGAACGCTACCTACCTACACCCAACTTCTTACTTTTCACCTCTTACCATTTACCTCCAAGACCACTGTCTCAGAAAACTGCCTACTGGAACTCCTCAAGGCTTTTTTCCTCCTTTCATAGATTCCCTATTTCATTCCATGTCAATAATTTTTAGATTCAGGCTATGGAAAGGAAAATTGCCTGCATCACCGGTGCTACTTCAGGAATAGGGAAAGCTACAGCCATTGCTTTGGCAAAGTTAGGTTACGCCATTATTGCCACCGGAAGGCGTCAAGATAGATTGGAAAACTTAGGCAAAGAACTTCCGGGTGGGACGGAGTTATTGACACTTTGCTTTGATGTCAGGGAAAAAGCGGCCGTTCATAAGGAATTTGGGAATCTTCCCGATAAATGGAAAAACATCGACATCCTGGTCAACAATGCAGGAAATGCCCACGGCCTTGATCCCATCCAAAGCGGCAGTCTCGACGATTGGGATGCCATGATGGACATCAATGTGAAGGGCCTGCTCTATGTCTCCAAAGAAATCATGCCCGGCATGATCGCAAGAAAGTCTGGCACCATCGTAAATATCGGATCCATTGCAGGCAAGGAAGTCTATCCCAATGGCAATGTCTACTGTGCTTCCAAACATGCTGTGGATGCTATAACCCAAGGAATGCGGATGGATTTGAATCCTTATGGTATCAAAGTAATCGGCATCCATCCCGGCTTGGTGGAGACTGAGTTTTCTATGGTCAGGTTCAAAGGAGATGCAGAGCGCTCCAAGAAAGTGTATCAGGGATTTCAGCCATTGACTGCTGAAGACATTGCCGAAACCATTGCCTTTGCTGTCAGTCGGCCGGCACATGTGGTATTGGCAGACATCGTGATGCTTCCTACAGCTCAGGCTTCAGCCACTGTCATTACCAAAAAACTTTAAATGATTCTGTCTTGAAAAATTTATCCCTCTTTATCTTCTTTTTAATCTTACTCGGCTGCGAGTCAAAGATCAATGAGCAGACTTCCAATGGAGTTGAAATCGATGATTTGGTGGCTATCGGGGATGAGCAGTTTAAGATCAAGTATGAAGTCAGTGAACTGGAACAGAAAATCATCGATGCAGGATTGGTGGATGTGGAGGTGGTGATTCCGGGGATTTTTGTGGATTTGAAATATTCGACCACTGATAATTTCTTTGGCAAAGATGTATATGGTGATTTGACAAGGTGCTATGTACAGCCTGAAGTCGCAGAAATGCTCAAAAAAGCATACCAAAAGCTGAAAGAAGAACATCCGGATTTGACTTTTTTGGTCTTTGATGGGGTCAGGCCGCAAAGTGTACAACAGATTCTTTGGGATGAATTGGACAAACCCGATAGTGTCAAGCCCTTGTATGTCGCGGATCCAAAGGTGGGTGGATTGCATAATTTCGGTGTGGCTGTGGACCTGACTTTGGCTTATCAGGAAACCGGCAAAGAATTGGATATGGGGACGCCTTTTGATTTCTTTGGCTATCCGGCTTATCCCGACCGGGAAGCCCAGATGCTGTTAGAAGGGAATATTACCAAAGAACATATCCTCAACCGTGAAATCCTGAGAATGGCCATGAAACATGGAGGTTTTACAGGCATCGGCTCCGAATGGTGGCATTTCAATGCTTTCACCAGAAAAGAAGCCGGAGAAAAATATGGGATGGTTAAATGAAGATTGGAAGATTGAAAAATTACAAAATTGAAAAATTTTTATTCTCCATGTCTCGTTTCTCGCTTCTCGTCTCTAATTTCTCACCTCTTCTCTTGATACTTGATACTAACATCTTGATACTAAAATAACATGAACCTAAAAACCTACCTATCCACTCTACTGCTCGTCTGCATCATGATGCTTGGCTTGAGCTTGGAATCTTTTGCCCAAAGCAATCCCCAATTCCGTGTCTTGGTTTTCAGCCGGACCAAAGGGTTTAGACACCAATCTATTCCTGATGGAGTCGTCGCCCTGAAAAAACTCGCAAGAGACCAGATTTTTGATATTTTCACAACCGAAGATGAAAGCTTTATTACCGACAAAAACCTTGAGCGATTTGATGTCATCGTGATGATGAGCACTACGGGGACGATTTTCAATGACGAGCAAAAGGCCGTCATCCAACGTTTTGTCCAGGCAGGAAAAGGCATAGTGGGTATCCACAGCGCCACTGATACTGAATACCAATGGCCTTGGTACACGAAGCTTATCGGGGCACAATTTATGAACCACCCGCATCAACAGACTTTGAAGCTGAATGTTGTCAACCGTGAGCATCCTGCTACTTACCATCTTCCCGAAAAATGGGTTTGGTCAGACGAGATTTATGCTTTCAAAAATTTCAATCCTGATGTAAAAGTTCTGATTACAGCTGACGAAAGAACTTATGATCCCAAAGACGGAATGGGAGAATTCCATCCGATGTCCTGGACCAATGAATATGATGGAGGAAGGATGTTTTACACCGCAATGGGTCATACAGACTGGGCTTTTTTAGATGCAGACTTCCTCAAGCATGTCTACGGTGGAATTTGGTGGGCTGCCAAAGGATTTCCGATAGATTAAAACTTTGAATTTCATCTCTTTAATACAAGGCAGGTTTCCCAAACCTGCCTTGTTTTTTTCCATTTTTCCGGAAATAGTTTTTTGGGCAAAAAAATACCCTAAATTATTTCCACTTTATTTCAATTTTTATGTACCATATTTCTTTTTATATCCAATCTTCTCAAAAATTC
>NZ_CDSBKL010000188.1:0-7839 GCF_977115555.1 Aquiflexum sp. | reverse complement strand
AATATAAACCAAAGCTAAAAGGAACTGAAAATCGGAAATTATGTCTACAAAACCACCTGAAAATTTATAAAAATAGACTTTTTGACATAAAAATTTATTTGAAAAAAATCAGCGGTTACACTGAATAGTATTTTTTTCTTGTATTGGTTTTTGCGAAGGAATTTCACTTATTACTCCTTTTTGAAGATGCAAAGACCAAAAAAATTAATGCCAAATTAAGAATGTGACTAAATCCATTTTACTATGATTTTATAATCAAAAATTAAGTTATACTTTGCATTTATTTTAAAATTTTTAATTTTACGCTATATAGTTTTTTTAGGAGGGTAAAAGAATTATTTTTACTAAGTTTAATCAATTTAAACCCAATCGTTGAGTCCCGTTTTCTTTAGACCATAAGCAATTTATGAATCTTCAATTTTCATTTAATCCATTTGCCACACCAATATTTCTGACTAGTCTGCTGTTTTTGGTATTGGCATTTTTTTCATTTAACAAAAACAACCAACACGGAGAACGCTATTTTGCTTACTTCATGTTGAGCTGCTTTTTCTACTCTTTCTTCTACGGTATCGAGTTACTTTCCATTACTCCTGAGGGAATTAAACTATTTTACATTTTGGAATTTATAGGTGGTGCATTTGTCACACCATTCCTATTTCTTTTCGTATTGAAATATACTGACAGGGCAAAATTCATCGACAAAAACTGGTTGGTATTGATCTTTGGAATTTCATCATTTTTCCTTCTAATGGTCTTTACCAATGATTACCACCACCTTTTTTACAAAGAGATTTCGGCAGCATATAACTCATACTTCATGTCGGTCTCTCTAGATAGGGGAATCCTTCATTGGATGTATGCCAGTTATAATTCGATATTGATAATTTTCTCCAACCTCCTTCTGTTCAGGATGCTTTTTTCGATTCCAGAGATTTACAGGGGACAAGTTCTGATTATGTTTTTTGGGACATTGATCCCATGGATTGCTTATCTGTTTGTGGTTTTTGGTTTTTATCCCTTTGGACTAGATCCAGTTCCTTTTTGCCTTGCTATCAGCGGTGTCACACTTTTTTGGGCATTGTTCCAATACCAGTTGTTCCGTGCCAATCCGATTGCTTTCAAGACGATCTTTGAAAACATATCTGATGGAATCCTAATTTTGGACCGACTTGGGGATGTGGTGGCGATGAACTTCACTGCCAGAAAGTTTTTTTCAAAGTTAAGCCCCCAAAAAATCTACAAAAAAAGCCAACTAATGGAGCTTTCGAAGGAATTTGAGGATTTGTTTCTATCCGACTCCACAAACAATAAAATAGAATTGACTATTCCATCTGAGAAACAAACCTTCGAAATTTATCTTAAAAATATTGACAAAGACTCATTTGACCTGGAAACACCAAATTTCAAATACCTGTTTTTGAGGGATATTACAGATCAAAAATCCACCGAGAATCTGATAAAGGCAAATGAACTGACACTCCAAAATGTCAACAACAACCTGGTCAGGAATGAAAAGATGCTTACCTCGATTGCTTTTGCAACCAAGGAATTGCTTTCCAACCATGATTTTGCCACAGCCACCCAAAAGGCAGTAACGTTACTTGGAGATGGAGCCGGAGTGGACAGGGCTTATCTTTTTGAAAACAGCCTGGATGAAAACGGGAATATTTTAAGTTCCCAGCGATTTGAGTGGAGTGCATTGGGAGTTCCCGCTGAAATCGATAACCCAAACCTGCAAGGACTTCCGATTGGGCTTTTTGGCGAGGGATCTAGGGTCATGGCCCAAAACAATCTTTATCAGGCCATTGTGGATCAAATGGAGGATGATCCTGAATTAAAAGAGCTATTACAGAGCCAGGACATCAAATCCATACTCCTAATCCCGATTTATGTCGAAGATTATTTCTGGGGTTTTGTGGGATTTGATGACTGTACTTCAGAAAGAAAATGGAGTGAAGCCGAAACTGCCCTGCTGATAAGTTTTGCAGACAGTATATCCAATGCCATCGAAAGAAAAAACATGGAGCGGAACCTCGTTCTATCAATGGAAGCTGCCAATGAAGCGAGTATAGCCAAATCTGAATTTTTGGCCAACATGAGCCATGAGATCAGGACCCCTTTGAACGGTGTTATTGGTTTTTCTGACCTTTTGATGAAAACAAACTTGGATGAAAACCAAAAAGGCTTTTTACAATCCATCTTACAATCAGGGACACTCCTGCTTGATTTGATAAATGACATTTTGGATTTCTCAAAAATCGAAGCAGGAAAACTTGAATTGAGTCCTGAGTGGGTCAACATCAAAGACTTGGTTTCGGATACCTTGAAAATTATCCAACCCACAGCAAGTGAAAAAAACCTGAAGCTTAATCTCATTCTCGATCAAAACCTTCCAAAATCTGTTTTCGCTGACTCTACCCGCATCAAACAGGTATTGATTAACCTTTTGAGCAATGCGGGGAAATTTACCCATAAGGGACAAATAGAACTTTCCGTCTCGGTAGACGGACCCTTTTCCCAAAATGGCGTCATGCCGATTGTTTTTTCTGTGGAAGATACAGGAATAGGTATTTCCAAAGAAAAGGAACGTACGATTTTTGAAGCTTTTGCGCAGGAAGACAATTCCACCACAAGAAAATATGGTGGAACAGGACTGGGACTCACTATTTGCAGTAAACTGTTGGAACTGATGGAAAGCAAACTTGAGCTTCAGACTGCTCTTGGTAAAGGAAGTAAATTTTATTTCACGCTTAATCTGCCTGTTTCTGAAGAAGTGGTAATTCCACAAACCGAGCAGAAAATGAACAGTGGTAACCTGTCTTCCAATTCGAAGAAAGAGCAAGGTTCCAACTCAGTATTTAAAATATTGCTTGTAGATGACAATCCGGTCAACATGCTTCTTGCCAAAGCCATTGTTAAAAAGCTTTTGCCTACATCTGCCATTATTGAGGCATTCAATGGCCTTGAGGCTTTAGAGGAGTATAAAAACGAAAAGCCTGACTTGATTTTTATGGACATTCAAATGCCTGAAATGAGTGGCTATGAAGCTACCAAGGAAATAAGGAAAATTGAAAAAGATGTCAGGACCCCTATAGTAGCACTGACAGCAGGAACAGTGAAAGGGGAATACCAAAGGTGCCTTGAAGCCGGAATGGATGATTATTTGAGCAAGCCGGTGTTGGTATCCGATATTTCAGGGATGATCGAAAAATACCTCGATTCTTCCCCAAACACCTCCCAAGTCATCGCTTCTTCCAAATTTGAAGAATATAGGTTGTCTGACCCTGATTTTTATAAGGAATTGCTCGAAGTAAGTATTTCAAACATTGAGAAACTCCAGTTGACTCTGATCACCCATATGAATGAAAACAACCTTCATGGTGTGAAGCAAACCGGCCATGCTCTTAAAGGTGTAGGCCTGAACCTGGACTTTAAAGACCTTGTGGCCTCTTCCACCGGAGTGGAATTATTGACAGTACTTGATGATGAAAATAAAACGGTGGTTGATGACACTATCCAAGAAGTTTCAAAAATCCTTTCAAGTCTTAAATCAGAATGGGATTCGATCAAAAGCTAACATTGTTGCAAAAAAAAAGTGAAGGATCAATCCTTCACTTCTTCATAATCGATGTAATCACCGCCTTTGATTTCTTTTGACCTTTTTTGTTCGAAATCTTTTGGGATATGGTCGACATTCACATTGGCTCCCGGAGGTTTTCTCCTTCTATCCTCTTCCCGCTTCAGGTCATTGGCATGATCTACAAATTGCTTGAGTTTACTTTTTACAAAGAACTGCAGCAACTTGGAGAAGATCCAAGACAGGGCAATTGCAATCAGAAGAAATTTGAAAATAAATCCCATTTTTTAGACTTTTAGATTTTAGAACCGAGAATCGAGACAAATCTCGGTTCTCGGTTCTCGGTTCTTGGCTCTTTATCTACTCAGGTAAAGGTTTCTCTCAGAATAGATCTTCAAGAAATAATCATCCATCAAATCGTCAATGAAGTAAATGGCTTCACCTGTTGACTTCATTTCAGGTCCCAATTCTTTGTTGACATTGGGGAATTTGTGGAAAGAGAAAATCGGTTCCTTGATAGCATAACCCTTTTTCACAGGATTGAATTCAAAGTCGGTCACTTTTTTCTCACCCAACATCACCTTTACGGCATAATTGACGTAAGGTTCCTGATACGCCTTGCAAATGAAAGGGACAGTCCTTGACGCCCTTGGATTGGCTTCGATGACATATACCTTATCGTTTTTGATGGCAAATTGGATATTGATCAAACCAACTGTCCGCAGTGACAAGGCGATTTTTCTGGTATAAGTTTCAATCTGTCGCATGACAAAATCCCCAAGATTGTAAGGAGGCAATACCGCGTAAGAATCTCCCGAATGAATCCCCGCCGGCTCTATATGTTGCATGATCCCAATGATATAAACATTCTCCCCATCACAAATAGCATCGGCCTCTGCTTCAATCGCATTTTCCAAGAAATGATCCAAAAGGATTTCATTGTTTGGAATATCCCTAAGCACTTTTACAACATGTTCTTCAAGCTCTTTTTCATTGATGACGATCTTCATTCCCTGCCCTCCCAAAACGTAGGAAGGTCTTACCAAAAGCGGAAATCCGATTGTCTTACACAACTCCAAGGCTTCGTCAGTATTGTGGATGGTCCCGAATTCAGGATATGGCACATCATTTTCCTTCAGCAAGGTCGAAAATCTACCCCTGTCTTCAGCCAAATCCAATGCCTCGAAACTAGTGCCTATGATCTTGATTCCATACTTATCCATCTTTTCGGCAAGTTTCAAAGCGGTCTGCCCACCAAGCTGAACGATCACACCCAAAGGTTTTTCGTGCAGGATGATTTCATAAATATGCTCCCAAAAAACAGGTTCAAAATAAAGTTTGTCAGAAATATCAAAATCTGTCGAAACAGTTTCAGGGTTACAGTTGATCATGATGGTCTCATAGCCGCACTCTTTGGCTGCCAATACACCATGTACACAGGAGTAATCAAACTCGATGCCTTGCCCTACCCTATTTGGACCTGAACCCAATACAACCACTTTCTTTTTGTTTGAAACCGGTGATTCGTTTTCTTCCCCAAAAGTAGAATAGTAATAAGGCGTCTGTGCATCAAATTCAGCGGCGCAGGTATCTACAAGTTTGTACACCCGCTTGATGCCCATTTCATCATAGCGTTTGGTAAAGACTTCACTTTCCAAACAACCCAACAAATGCGCTAATTGACGGTCAGCATAGCCTTTTTTCTTGGCCATATCCATCAATTCCCTTGGGATAGTATTGATATTGAACTTCTCAATCTGATCTTCTACATGGATCAATTCCTCAATCTGCCTTAAGAACCACTTGTCTATTTTGGTCAAATCATGTATTGTCCTGAATGAAATGCCCAATTTGAAGGCATCATAGATATGGAAAAGCCTGTCCCAACTTGGGTTTGCAAGGCTATATAAAATATTCTGTTGGTCACGGAGTTCTTTGACATCGGCGCCCAATCCGTTTCTTTTGATTTCGCGGGATTGGCAGGATTTCTGCAAAGCTTCCTGAAAATTGCGCCCTATACCCATCACTTCTCCGACAGCTTTCATGGACAGTCCCAATCTCCTGTCCGAACCTTTGAATTTATCAAAGTTCCATCTTGGGATTTTGACAATCACGTAGTCAATGGCAGGCTCAAAAAACGCAGAGGTATTTCCGGTAATTGAATTGGTCAGCTCATCGAGGTTATACCCAACCGCTAACTTTGCCGCTACTTTAGCGATAGGATATCCGGTGGCTTTGGAGGCCAAAGCAGAAGAACGCGATACCCTTGGGTTGATTTCGATACCGATAATCTGGGTATTGTCAGGACTTACAGAAAACTGCACATTACACCCTCCTGCAAAATTCCCTATGCTATTCATCATCGTGATGGCGTAATTCCTCATGCGCTGATATACAGTATCCGGAAGGGTCATTGCCGGTGCAACGGTGATTGAGTCACCTGTATGCACCCCCATAGGATCAAAGTTTTCGATGGAACAAATGACAATCATGTTGCCAATATTGTCCCTCATAACTTCGAGCTCGTACTCTTTCCAACCCATGATACTTTGCTCGATGAGCACCTCATGTACAGGTGAAGCCTGAAGTCCCGCCACCAAAGCTTTTTCAAAGTCTTCTTCCTTCTCCACAAATGCACCTCCGGCACCTCCAAGGGTGTAAGAAGCCCTGATGATCAATGGAAATCCGATTTCTTGTGCAATTTCTTTTCCCTGAAGGAAAGAGGTAGCAGTATCTCCTTTACAAACACCCACACCGATTTTTTCCATCAGTGCTTTGAATTTTTCTCTGTTCTCGGCGGTATCGATGGCATCGATATCCACGCCGATCATCCTGACTCCGTATTTTTTCCAAATGCCTGACTTGTCGCAATCAATGGCAAGGTTCAGCGCTGTCTGTCCCCCCATAGTCGGTAAAACAGAATCGATATCCGGATGCTCTTGGAGGATTTTGATGATGGATTTTTTGTCGAGAGGCAACAAATACACATTGTCGGCAGTCACCGGATCCGTCATGATCGTCGCAGGATTGGAATTGATCAAAGTGACTTTGATGCCTTCTTCCCTGAGTGACCTGGAAGCCTGTGAACCGGCATAATCAAATTCGCATGCTTGACCGATGACAATGGGCCCTGAACCGATGATGAGTGTGTGCTTGATGCTTGTTTCCTTAGGCATTCCAAAAGAGGTTTTAAGAGGTTTAATTACTTACGGCTAAATTGGTCCAAAATTAGGGAAATAATTTAAAGTAGCCCGACCATATCCAAAAAAAGGGCAGAAAGATTATGTGAGTGGATAGCCATTGGAATATCCGTTTACCTCCATAATTTCTAAAATGGATTATTTGGCACTACAATGGCAAACTTTCAATACCCCAAAATAAACCTGAAAAACTTCACTGGCGCTAGGCGTAATTTGAAATTACGCCTTCTTATGATTTTGAATTTGTAATTCAAATTGCCAAGAATTACCTTTCGTATGGGTGTTTGGTCGGAAAGTCCAATTGCAAATTGGAAAAGATAAAAAGGGTGGAATTAAAAATTCCACTCAGTCTTAACATCAGATCTTTAAATACAAGCAGTTGGGGACTGTTAGTCGAAGGAACCAAAACATGAAGTTCTCTTCAGTCCTTCCACTTAAACGACTTATCATCGATCGCCCGCATGGTGCAGAGTACGCCGTTTAGGTGATCGTATTCATGTTGGATAAGTTCTGAGATAGCACCTTCAACGGTCCAAGATTGCTTTTCCCAATTTTCATCCAGATATTCCAAGGTCAGGGATTGGTGTCTTTTGACTTTGACAAGGAGATTGGGAAAACTCATGCAATCATCCCAAAGCTCAAACATTTCCTCACTTGGATGGGTGATTTCCGGGTTGATGATGATGTAGGATCTGTCGAGATGGAGGTAAAACAAGCGCTTCATGATCCCCAACTGTGGCGCTGCAATCCCCCTTCCAAAACCATATCTTTTTCGGATGTCTTCCATGGCTTCGTGTAGGTCTTTCACCCAATCCAAAACCTGAGGCAGTTCCTCTTGCTGAACTGGCTCACAATTTTCATAGAGACGGGGATCACCGAGTTTGAGGATATTATCAACTGTTATCATGGATTCGAAGATAATTGGATTTTCAATCTTATATCCTTGAATGAACCTTAAAAATGGATATTCATGGATATTGGATATTGATTGATATTAGCTAGCAAGCGATGTAAATGAGGATGTGGTGAATAGAAAAAAAAATTACCGGAAAGAGATTC
>NZ_CDSBKL010000187.1:0-7847 GCF_977115555.1 Aquiflexum sp. | reverse complement strand
TTTTTACCGGTATCGGAGTTCAAAAATTTTACAGATATCAATTTTCATTTGGACATCAACGGAGAGGTGAGACAAAAGGGAAACACTTCCATGATGTTGTTTGATTTTGGGGTGATCATAGAATATGTGTCTCAATTTTTCACTTTGAAAAAAGGAGACCTCATCTTTACAGGAACACCCGCAGGAGTGAGTAAAGTGTCTATCGGGGACAGATTAGAAGCGTTTATAGAAGATAAAAAGCTGTTGGATTTTGAAGTCAAGTAGGTACCTCCTTTTATTATTTTTCTTTTTTCCTTTTGTTTTAAATGCACAGGAGTATTTGTTTCCAGTCAAACCGGGAACCAGAAACCTCCTTTCTGGAAATTTCAGTGAAATCCGTCCTAACCATTTCCATTCAGGCATAGATGTCAAAATCGGCGGCGTGGATGGCGAACCCATCCTTGCGATTTCAGATGGGTACATTTCAAGAATCAAAATTTCGACCTATGGCTATGGCAATGTCATTTACCTAAAGCATACCAACGGGCAGTCTTCTGTTTATGCCCATCTCCGAAATGTATCTCCCAAAATCATGGAATTTATGCGGAAGGAGATGTATTTCGCTCAGAAAAACGAATTGGAGGTATTTCCGGATCCGGAATTTCTTCCCATCAAAAAAGGGGAAATCATAGGAAATGGGGGAAATACAGGAAGTTCAGGAGGGCCACATTTGCATTTTGAAATCAGAGATAGTCTAGACCGTGCCATAGATCCTTTTATTTTCGGTTTCCAAGAAGTAGTGGACAAAACCCCGCCTGTTTTGTATAGAATTGCATTGAGTCCTTTGGATGCTGATTCCAGGGTCAATGGACGTTACCAAAGGCAGGAATTCACACCTATCATAGAAGGCGGAAGATATATCCTCCATCAGCCGGTAAAAATTACTGGGCGGGTTGGTGTGGAAATTTATGCAGTAGATAAAATGGATGGTGTCAACAATGTGTTCGGGATACCTGTCATTGAGTTGCTGGAAAATGAAAAACCCCTCTACCGCATCAATGTAGACCACATTGATTTCAATAAAGGAAGGTTCTTTTTAAGCCATATGTACCAAAACAGGTTCATAAGACTATTCCAATATCCAAATAACCAACTTAATATCTACGAACCGGACTCGCTCACAGCAGGAGCCATTTCCGCCAAAGCAGGTGAAAAAAAGCAGCTCAAAGTCACGATGAAGGACTACTTCGGCAATGCCCGGGTTCTCAGCCTGCAGGTAGAGGCTGAAGAAGCTAAAACCCAAATAGGAAGTCAGACTATTTCTGCAAATAGGACTACCAATATTTCATTCAATAGGGAAGTAATGGTCATCCAAACCGCCGGATCAGAATGGGGAACTCTGGCAAAGGTTTTTGTCAATAGCCAAGAAATGGAAATTCCTCCCGCATACATCCAGGATGGAAGAAGAAACTACCTTTGGGATATGCGCTATGGCGTTCCTGATTCCATAGACCTGTGTACAGAAATCCTCAAACCGAATGTGTTGATCAAAATTCCTTTTGGTGAAGAATTTTCATTTGCCAATAATGATGTAGAAATCAAATTCTCAGAAAACACCCTATTGGATGACCTATACCTTAGAATAAATCGAAAAAGTAATGGAACAGGGCCGTCTGTCAGGATTAATAGTCCTGCTGAATACCTTCAAAGCAACATGGAAGTACTTATCAGAAATACCGGATATGTAGGAGACAAAAAAAATACCCATGTCTATTTTCAGGCAGATAATGGACGAAAATCCTTCGTTGGTGGTGAATGGGAAAATGAAGATATCAGATTCAAAACCAGAAATTTTGGTACTTTTGTTTTGGACGTGGATAGAGTTGCTCCCACCATTGCCCCTGTTAGGATCAACACATCTGAAATGAGATTTGTAATCAAAGATGAAAAATCAGGTATCAAAGATTTTGAAGCGTATGTAGACGGAAAGTGGGTACTCATGCGCTACGAACACAAGCAAAATGTGATCTGGTCCGAAAAATTAGATAAACAACCATTCAAAGGAGAAGTTCTATTGATAGTAAGGGATATGGCGGGAAATGAAAAACGCTATACCACCAAACTTTAAACAAACTTCAACTTTAAACAATAAACATCATGTCATTATCAGTAGGAATGCCCGCTCCAAGTTTTGAAGCCAAAGACCAAAACGGAAATACCATTAAACTTTCCGATTTCAAAGGAAAAAAAGTAGTCCTTTATTTTTATCCAAAAGACGCCACTCCAGGTTGTACCGCACAGGCCTGCAACCTCAGAGACAATTATGAAGCTTTGCAGAAAGCAGGATTTATCGTGCTTGGTGTAAGTTCAGATTCTGAAAAATCCCACCTTAAGTTCATCGAAAAACAAAACCTACCCTTCCCGCTCATCGCTGACGAGAACCTCAAAGTTCATGAAGCATACGGTACCTGGGTAGAAAAATCCATGTACGGCAGAAAGTACATGGGAACCGCAAGAACCACTTTTGTCATTGATGAAAAGGGGGTTTTGGAAGAAATCATTGAAAAAGTAGATACAAAAAACCATACCAATCAAATTCTCAAATAATTCCAACTAATGGAAAAACAATCTATCGATCAACTCAAGCAAATCTGTTCCCAAGTAAGAAGGGATTGCCTCCGTATGGTTCATGCCGTACAGTCAGGTCACCCTGGCGCTGCTCTTGGCCTAACTGAATATTTTGTGGCGCTCTATTTCAATGAGATGACCCACGACAACAAATTCAAAATGGATGGGAAAGGTGAAGACATGTTCTTTCTTTCCAATGGCCACGTTTCAGCGCTATGGTATAGTGTTTTGGCAAGAAGTGGGTATTTCAGCACAGCGGAATTGGGCACCTTTAGGAAATTGAATTCTAGACTTCAGGGCCATCCTGCCACACATGAAGGCCTTCCGGGAATCAGAATTGCTTCCGGTTCTTTGGGACAGGGACTTTCAGTAGCCATCGGTGTAGCCCAAGCCAAGAAAATCGATAAGGATGACAAGCTTGTCTATGTCATGATGGGCGACGGTGAGCAACAAGAAGGTCAGGTCTGGGAAGCAGGGATGTATGCGGCACACCATAAAGTTGACAATGTAATTGCGGCTATTGACTATAACGGTCAGCAGATCGATGGACCGACTCTTAAAGTGATGGATCTTAAAAACCTAAAAGCCAAATGGGAAGCATTTGGTTGGGAGGTGATCGAGGTTAAAAAAGGCAATGATATGGAGTCAGTATTAGAAGGCCTGTCTGAAGCAAAATCCCTGACTGGAAAAGGAAAACCTGTGATGATACTCCTACATACCGAAATGGGATATGGCGTGGATTTCATGGTAGGCACGCACAAATGGCACGGGGTGGCTCCAAGTGACGCCGAACTTGAAAATGCTTTGGGACAATTGAGTGAAACTTTAGGAGACTATTAACATGGAAAAGACCTTAGATTTAAAATATACCTACACGGAAAAAAAAGATACCCGCTCAGGATTTGGAGATGGATTGCTTGAAGCAGGCCGCAAAAATCCAAATGTTGTAGGCCTTTGTGCTGACTTGATTGGATCGCTGAAAATGGGTGCTTTTCAAAAAGAATTTCCTGAAAGATTTTTTCAGGTAGGCATTGCTGAAGCCAACATGATAGGCTTGGCTGCAGGAATGGCAATAGGTGGAAAAATTCCATTTACTGGAACGTTTGCCAACTTTTCCACGGGACGTGTTTATGATCAAATAAGGCAATCTGTGGCCTATTCCGATAAAAACGTGAAAATCTGCGCGTCCCATGCAGGTCTGACTTTGGGAGAGGACGGAGCGACACATCAGATTTTGGAGGATGTAGGTATGATGAGAATGCTTCCTCACATGACTGTCATTAATCCTTGCGATTATAACCAAACCAAAGCAGCGACCTTAGCTTTGGTAGACCATGTGGGTCCTGCTTATTTAAGATTTGGAAGGCCTGTTTGGCCGATATTTACTCCTGCTGACCAAAAATTTGAAATCGGAAAAGCATGGAAAATGATCGAAGGCAAAGATGTATCCATCTTTGCAACCGGTCACCTAGTTTGGGAAGCAGTAGTGGCAGAAGCCATGCTACGTGAAGAAGGAATCTATGCTGAAGTAATCAATATCCACACCATCAAGCCTTTTGACGAGGCAGCAGTATTGGCATCTATCTCCAAGACGGGTTGTGCGGTATCCGCAGAAGAACATCAAATCAACGGTGGCTTAGGAGACAGCATTGCCCAAGCTTTGGCAAGAAACAATCCAGCCCCATTGGAATATATTGGGGTTATGGATTCATTTGGAGAGTCCGGTACACCAACACAATTGTTGGAAAAATATGGATTGAATGCTGAGAATATCGTGAAGGCTGCAAAAAAAGCTATCGCAAGAAAATAGAAATACCTTATGCATTTTTCAAAAACCGTGATGGAAAAGCCACCACGGTTTTTTATTTTTAAGAAATAATCAATCAAAAGACTAATCATGATGAAATTACTTTCCATCCTTTTTGTATTGACCTTTCTAATGTTAGGACCAGAAAACTGTTCTTCCAAAAAAGCTGAGGTTCAATCAGGCATATTGGAATCAGACCTGAACTCATCAATATCAAATACATCTAGTAATTCTTTCTCCTTAACCTCTTTTGGGAATGAGGTAGAAGAAAATTTAAGAGCAGAAAAAGAAAATATGGTAGGCGTTTTTTTTATGCCTTCATGGAATCTGTCCACGGATCCGAACCAAGATATAGACAGTTTTTGGGCTTGCCTTACGGGAAGGGAAAATTGCGGGCACCTCAACAATACTGCCATATGGGGACCTAAAGGCAGAATTTATAATGCGAAAAATCCTTACGAAGGACCCTTCTTAGAAAGGAAACCACATTCAAGTCTGAAAGGATTCTACAAAAGAAATGATCCACAGGTAGCCAAAAAGCAGCTGGAATATATGAAAAGCTATGGGATAGATTTTTTTGCTTATGACTGGTTTTTTGGAAGGCACTATTATTACCATTTGAATTATGCCCCACAGGCAAAGACATATTATCCCAAAGGTTGGAAAACAGATCCGACAAAAGATGGGAGGGTTGAAGTGCCAGGAATCGAACAATGGAATGAACAATTATCGGTTTTGTTGAGTGAAAACGAAAAATTGCCTGATGACAAACAAATGAAATGGGCAATCAATTGGGTAGACGACAGCGAAGAAAGGTGGAGAAGTTGGATTGATTTAGGTTCACCGGCAAGTCTTGCAGCAGGAAGAAACTATAAAGGAGAAGTTCCTGACAAGCAACTTTACTTGAAAGTCCATGACAAAATCACACAATTATGGATTGACAAATATTTCAAAAGGAAAGATTACCTCAAGGATGACACAGGAAGACCGATTGTTTACCTCTATTTCCCTCAGGATTTGGAATCAAGAGCCGCCTTCTATGGGATATCCATGAAAGAACTCCTTGACAGATCAAGAGCCATGGCTCAAAAAGCAGGTTTAAAGGGAATTAAATTTATAGCGGTTGCGGCAGGGGCGATGGCTGAAAGAGAAAAACCGTATGCCTTGCCTACCAAATGGGTCGCCAATAATCCAAAAGAAATTTGGAGAGGTGGTAATTATACTGACAAATTGCTATTTCAAGATTATGTTCCGAGGTTAAAGGGAATGGGCTTTGAAGGAATGACAGCCTATGTTTACCATTCCTTTATGGAAAAAGATAACAGATCTTATGATGACATGCGGGCCAATTACAAAAGCCACTGGGAAAAATGGTCCGAGATGTATAAAAATGATCCCAGTTTCGAATACCAAATTCCAGTGGCAATGGGTTGGGATATGCGACCCATAGGCGGCACTTGGCCTCAGGCTACTGGTTTCCCAAGTGAACCCTACAAAGACAATGTCCACAGCACAAAGTCAACTTTCAAAGCGAAATTGCTGGAAGCTCAAAAGTATTCAGAAAAGTACCGGGCGTCAAATGGAAATACAGTGATGGTTTGTTGTTGGAATGAATACCTTGAAGGAAACTATATCGAACCTACCGAAGGCCATGGATTTGACTATTTGGAAGCCATTAAGGAGGTTTTTGTAAAAGGAAATTGAAAGAATTCTGAATTCTGAATTTTTAATAAATAGAAGCAAATATCATCTAAACTTATTTATCTAAATGTCAACACCCATCAGAATCCTGGTAGTAGGTTGCGGAAATATGGGAGCTTCCCATGCAACATCCTATCATAATATGGCCGAATTTGAAATCTGCGGCCTAGTTGCGCGAGGAGAAAGTAAAGTCAAACTGAATGAGAAATTGGGAAGCAATTATCCTTTGTTTGATGATTTTGACTTAGCGATGGAATCCGCCCGGCCTGATGCGGTTTGTATTTCGACTTATCCTGATACCCATGAGGAAATGGCTGTCAAAGCTTTAGAAAGCGGTTGTCATGTTTTTATCGAAAAACCTTTGGCAGATACTGTGGAAGGTTCCCAAAGGATCATTGATGCAGCTGAAAAAGTCAAGAAAAAAGTCGTTGTTGGCTATATTTTGAGACATCACCCTTCTTGGGAAAGGTTTATTGAAGAAGCGCACAAACTTGGAAAACCTTTGGTTATGCGAATGAATCTCAACCAGCAAAGCCATGGTTATATGTGGGATGTCCATAAAAATCTGATGAAAAGTTTGAGTCCGATTGTGGATTGCGGAGTGCATTATATAGATGTGATGTGTCAAATGACCAGGTCTAAGCCTGTTTCAGTTTCAGCTATCGGAGCGAGGCTAACTGAAGAAATCCCATTAGACAATTATAATTATGGACAGCTTCAAATTCGGTTTGAAGACGGATCTGTGGGATGGTATGAAGCAGGTTGGGGCCCGATGATTTCTGACAATGCCTTCTTTATCAAAGACGTCTTTGGACCGAAAGGAGCGGTATCTATCGTGGCCAAATCCGCTGGTTCGGCAGGTAAATCTGATCATGTGGATTCTCACACCAAAACCGAAAGCATCAAAGTCCACCATTCTGATATCGATGAAAAGAACAATTTTACAAAAAAAGATTTTTGGATCGACATGGCTGATGAACCTGATCATCAGGGACTTTGTGATAGGGAACAGCAGTATTTTCTAAAGGCAATACAACAGGATATTGACTTGACAGATCATTTGTTGGATGCCATCAACAGCCTAAAAATAGCATTTGCCTGCGATGAGTCTGTGAAAACCGGAAATATCGTATTCCTCTAATTTCCAAAAAAACATGGTTGAAAACCCAAATCTCGGATTCATATATCATGGTTTGGCTTATTTGAGCATGTTTTTGATTAGTTGGTGGGCTTATACAACTAAAAGCCTGAAGTTTATTTCTGAGAGGGGTTGGCCACAAAAAAAGGAGATTCTGTTTTTTTTGATGACTTGGGGGATTTTAGTTTGGGCATTCATACCTATTATCATTTCGGGGAAAGCCAAAGCCATAGCACTTATTTTTGGTCAAAATCAGCCCGGTTCAATTCAGCTTGTTGTAGTATTAGGTCTATCCATCTTGGCCTTTGTCATCGGTCTTTCCCAAGCCTACAAACTGGATATTAAATCGCCTGTTTTTCAACCTCATCCTACATATCTGTTAAATTCAAGTTATCTTATATTTCGGGTTTTATTCCTGATTTCTTACGAAATATGGTTTAGAGGCTACTTTCTAAAAGACCTCCTTATGATTTTATCAGTCCCAGCCAGCATCGGGATCAACATTTCTTTATATTCCTTGATTCACATATTTGCAGGAAGAAAAGAAGCTTTATCAAGCTTGGCATTTGGTGTAATTCTTTGTTCAATGGTGAT